>JAGGXL010000176.1 GCA_021163085.1 Thermodesulfobacterium sp.
AGGGACTTGAGATGGCAGTAACTAAGGAAGAGGTTATTGAATTTATTGCTAACATGAGTGTTTTAGAATTAGCTGAATTTATCAAAGAGCTTGAGGAAAAATTTGGAGTTAGTGCAGCAGCTCCTGTGGCTGCGGTTGCAGCAGTTTCTCCTCAAGCAGGTGCTGCTGAAGCTGCACCAGCAGAAGAGAAAACAGAATTTGATGTAGTGCTTACTGAAATAGGAAGTAATAAGATTAATGTAATTAAAGTTGTAAGAGAGATTACTGGATTAGGTCTAAAAGAGGCAAAAGAACTGGTAGAATCAGCTCCTAAACCAGTTAAAACCGGAGTTTCAAAAGAAGAAGCAGAAGAGATCAAGAAGAAATTAGAAGAAGCAGGAGCAAAAGTAGAGATTAAGTAACTTTGTTTGCCAAACACACAATAGAAATTACCAAAATAGGGGTTTCCTCTTATAAAACAAGGGGAAACCCTATTCAATTTTTATTAAAAAATTAAAATCTAAGGGAGGGGATTTTTAATGTTTTATAATAATCGAGCCCTAAAAATAAGAAAAAGCTTTTTAAAAGTTAAACAGGTTCAGGATTTGCCAGACCTTTTAAAAATTCCTAAAGAATCTTATCAAAAATTTCTACAAGCTAATACCCCTCCAGATAGAAGGCAGGACATTGGAATTCACAGATGCCTTTCCACAGTATTTCCTATTAGAGATTATTCGGATATTTCAGTTTTAGAGTATATAGATTATAAGATTTTATCTCCTGAATATACTTCAGATGAAGCTAAAGAGAAAGGATTGACTTATGAAGTCCCGATGAAATTAAGAGTTCGCTTAGTTACTTATGATTTGGATCCTGAGACAGGAGTAAAAAGTATTAAAGATATAAAGGAACAGGAGATTTATTTTGGTGCAATACCTATGATGACAGAAGATGGAAGGTTTATTATAAATGGAACTGAGAGAGCTGTAGTTAATCAGCTTCAAAGGTCTCCAGGAGTAATTTTTGAAAAAGATAAGGCCCATGCTAAAGCTGGTAGATTAACTTACATTGGAAGAGTTATTCCTGTTAAAGGTTCTTGGTTAGATTTTATATATGACTATAGAGGTAGATTCTTGGTAAGGATTGATAAAAGGAAAAATATTTCTGCTACAGTATTTTTAAGGGCTATGGGATTATCAGATGAAGATATATTATCTTTATTTTATCCTACTGAAAAATACAGGATTTTAGAAGAAGGAGTGGAAAAAGAGATAAATTATGAACTTTTAGCTGGGCAAAGGGCTTCTATAGATATTGTCCATCCTGAAACAGGAGAAGTGTTAGTAAAAAAGGGAAAAGTTATAAGTACAGGGATAATTAGAAAATTGAAACAGCTTGGACTCAAAGTTTTGAGATTTCCAGATGAAATGATAATCGGGAAAATTTGTGCTAAGGAAGTAATAGATCCAGAGACAGGAGAAATACTTATTGAGGCTAACAAGGAGATTACTGAAGAGGAGCTTAAATTATTAAGGGAAAGGAGTATAAAAGAGGTAGAGGTGGTATTTTTAGATACATTTCGTTATTCTTCAGCTTTAAGAGATACACTAAAAGCAGACAAAGTCAAAAATAGGGAAGAGGCCTTAATAGAAATTTTTAAGAAAATGAAACCTTCAAGTCCTGTAACTCCAGAAATAGCCGAAGCTTATTTTAGATCTCTGTTTTTTGATCCAGCAACTTATGATTTGTCCGAAATAGGAAGGTATAAAATAAATTTAAGACTTAACTTAGATATACCCATTACTCAGAGGACTTTAACTTTAGAGGATGTAGTTGCGATTCTAAAAGAATTAATTCGTATGAAAGAAAATGAAGAAGAAGGAGATGATATAGATAGTTTGGCAAACAGAAGAGTTAGATCTGTGGGAGAGTTAGTAGAAAATCAGTTTCTGATTGGTTTAATGAGAATGGAAAGAATTATTAAAGAAAAACTTCAACTTCAAGAAGTGGAGACCTTGACTCCAGCAGAGCTTATAAACAGTAAACCTGTGATGGCAGCGGTAAAAGAGTTTTTTGCTCAGGGTCAGTTATCTCAATTTATGGATCAAACCAATGTTCTTTCTATGCTTACTCATAAAAGAAGGCTTTCTGCTCTTGGACCAGGAGGTTTAACCAGAGAAAGAGCTGGATTTGAAGTAAGAGATGTTCATCCCAGCCATTATGGAAGAATTTGCCCTATTGAAACTCCAGAAGGACCAAATATTGGATTGATAGTTTCACCCACTACTTATGCTCAAACTAATCCTTATGGTTTTTTAGAGACACCCTATAGATTGGTAAGAAATGGAAAAGTTACTAATCAAGTTATATATTTAAATGCTGCTGAAGAAAAAGATTTAATAATCGCTCAATCAACTATTCGAATTGATAAAGAAGGAAATATTCTGGACGAGTATGTTCCTGCAAGGAAGAACGGAGAGTTTATTATTGCACATAGAGACGAAGTAGATTTGGTAGATTTATTTCCTGCTCAAGTAGTAAGTGTTTCTACCTCCCTTATTCCGTTCTTAGAGCATGATGATGCTAACAGAGCACTTATGGGTTCAAACATGCAAAGACAGGCTGTTCCGCTTCTTATTTCAAAAGCGCCTCTCGTTGGTTCTGGAATGGAGAGATCGGTTGCTTTAAACTCAGGTCTTGTTTTAGTAGCTGAGAGAGATGGGATTGTAGAGGATGTTGATAGTACAAGAATTGTAGTGAGATATGATAAAAAAGATGGGGGATTGCCTGAAGTTAAGATATATGAACTTGTTAAATGGAAAAAATCAAATCAAAATACAACTTTTAATCAAAGACCAACTGTAAAGCCTGGACAAAGAGTAAAAAAAAGCGATATCCTGGCAGATGGTCCATCTATAGATCATGGAGAGCTTGCCTTAGGAAGAGATGTTTTGGTAGCTTTTATGCCTTGGAGAGGATATAATTTTGAAGATTCTATCATAATTTCAGAAAGATTGGTAAGAGATGATGTATTCACTTCTATTCATATAGAAGAATTTGAATGTATAGCAAGAGAGACCAAACTTGGAAGAGAGGAAATCACAAGAGATCTTCCTAATGTAGGAGAGGAATTTATTTCCAATCTGGATGAAAGCGGAATTATAAAAATAGGAAGTTATGTAAAACCAGGAGATATACTGGTTGGGAAAATTACTCCTAAAGGAGAGACAGCACTTACCCCAGAAGAGAAACTTCTAAGAGCAATTTTTGGAGAGAAAGCAAAGGATGTAAAAGATACTTCTTTAAGAGTTCCTGCAGGTATAGAAGGAATTGTAATAGATACTAAGGTTTTTACAAGAAAAGGTCTGGAAAAGGATATAAGAGCAAGACAAAAAGAAGATGAAGCAATAGCTAAGTTATTAAGAAATCAGGCAGATATTTTAGAAGTTTTAAAGAGGAGTTTCATTACCCAACTTTCTAAAATTTTGGAAGGAGAAAAGGCAGTAAAAGATTTAGAGAAGGAAGGTGATATATACATTAAGAAAAAAGAAGTTTTTACTTTTGAACTTCTTGATTCAATTCCTGCTCCTATTCTTTTGAAATTAAAAGAAATAGTTCCTTCTTCAAAAAAAGAGATAATATCAGAGCTTTTAGAGATATATGAAAAGAAGAGAAAGAAAGTTATTGAGGAATACGAAGCCAAGATAAATAGAATTAAAAGAGGAGATGAACTTCCTCCAGGGGTTTTGAAAATTGTAAAAGTATACGTAGCCATGAAAAGAAAACTTCAGCCTGGAGATAAAATGGCAGGTAGGCACGGGAACAAAGGTGTTATTTCTAAGGTTGTTCCAATAGAGGACATGCCATATCTTCCAGATGGAACACCAGTAGACATGATTCTTTCTCCATTAGGAGTTCCATCTCGTATGAATATTGGACAGCTTTTAGAAACTCATCTGGGCTGGGCTTGTAAAGAACTTGGTAAAAAACTTGCCAGGCTTGCTGAAGAGTATCAGGTGGAAAGTATAAAGAGCACCCTCAAAGAGATTTTTAATGAGGATGAGTACGAAAGATTGGTAGAAGGTAGAAGTGATGAAGAGATAATAGAGCTTGCTAAGGGTTTTATGGAAGGTATTCCTATTGCCACACCGGTTTTTGCTGGTGCTAAAGAAGAAGAAATCAAAAGATGGCTAAAGCTTGCGGGTTTAAATTCTAATGGAACTACAACTCTTTATAATGGCATGACAGGAGAACCTTTTAAAGAGCCTGTTACAGTAGGATATATGCATATGCTTAAACTTCACCACTTAGTAGATGATAAGATACATGCTCGTTCAACAGGTCCTTACTCTTTAATTACTCAGCAACCCCTTGGTGGAAAGTCTCAGTTTGGTGGACAGAGATTGGGAGAAATGGAGGTTTGGGCAATAGAAGCTTATGGAGCTGCTTATACACTTCAAGAATTTCTTACTGTTAAGAGTGATGATGTAGAAGGTAGAGCAAAAATGTATGAAAAACTGGTTAAAGGAAATAACTTCTTAGAAGGGGGTATGCCAGAGAGCTTTAAAGTTTTAACTAAGGAACTACAAGGACTTTGTCTTGATATAGAATTAATAGAAGAATAAAAAGGGGGGGTGTATTTAATAATGAAAGAACTGTTAACTATTTTAGAAAAACCAAAGGATTTAATGAGGATTAGAGCTATTAAAATAGGCATAGCCTCACCAGAAAAAATAAAAGAATGGAGTTATGGAGAGGTAAAAAAGCCAGAAACCATAAATTATCGAACCTTAAAGCCTGAAAAGGATGGACTGTTTTGTGCGAGAATTTTTGGCCCTGTAAGAGATTTTGAGTGTATTTGTGGAAAATATAGGGGAATGAAACACAGAGGTGTAATTTGTGAAAAGTGTGGAGTTGAGGTTATTCAGAGTAAAGTTAGAAGAGAAAGAATGGGGCATATAGAGCTTGCAGCCCCAGTTGCTCATATCTGGTATTTGAGGAGTATTCCAAGTAAAATAGGTCTTATGCTTAATATGACTCTTAAGGAAGTTGAATCTATACTTTATTTAGAAAAGTATGTAGTGGTAGAAAGCGAAATAGATGAGTATCCAAAAGGGACACTTTTGACCGAGGATAAGTATTATGCGTTAAAAGAAATGTATGGAGATAAAATCGTTATTGAAACAGGGGCAAAGGCTATATATGAATTGTTGAAATCTCTGGACCTGGATAAACTGATTCAGGAAATAATGATAGAGATGCAGTCTACCCATAGTGAAGCCAGAAGAAAAAAACTGAGTAAACGTTTACATTTAGTAAAAGCATTTAAAAACTCCGGCAATAAGCCAGAGTGGATGATACTTAAAGTTCTTCCAGTAATTCCTCCAGAGTTAAGACCTCTGGTACCTTTAGAGGGAGGAAGGTTTGCTACCTCAGATCTTAATGATCTTTATAGAAGAGTTATTAATCGTAATGTAAGGCTTAAAAAACTTATAGACCTTGATGCCCCAGAGATAATTTTAAAAAATGAAAAGAGAATGCTTCAAGAAGCTGTGGATGCACTTTTTGATAATGGAAGAAGGGGACGACCTGTAACAGGTCCTAATAGAAGGCCGTTAAAAAGCTTGTCAGATGTTTTAAAGGGTAAACAGGGTAGGTTTAGGCAAAATCTTCTTGGTAAGAGAGTCGATTTTTCCGGAAGATCAGTAATAGTTGCCGGTCCAGAATTAAGGATGCATCAATGTGGGCTTCCAAAAAAGGCGGCTTTAGAGCTTTTTAAGCCATATATTTATGGATGGCTTGAGAGACAGGGATATGCAACTAATATAAAAACAGCTAAAAAGCTGGTAGAAGAAGAACATCCAGTTGTATGGGATGCTTTAGAAGAGATTGTAAAAGAGTATCCGATAATGCTCAACCGTGCTCCTACTCTTCATAGACTTGGAATACAGGCTTTTGAACCAGTATTGATTGATTCTAAAGCTATTCAGCTACATCCTTTGGTATGTGTTGCTTATAATGCTGACTTTGATGGTGACCAGATGGCGGTTCATGTGCCCCTTTCTGTAGAAGCTCAAGTCGAAAATAGAGTATTGATTCTTTCTACAAATAATATTCTTTTACCTGCTAATGGAATACCTATTGTTTATCCCACTCAGGATATGGTTTTGGGTCTGTTTTATATGACTCAGGAAAAACCGTTTGCAAAAGGAGAAGGAAAGTTTTTTAAAGATATAGATGAAGTAATTCTTGCTTATCAAACAGGGGCTGTAGATTTACAGGCTAAGATAAAAGTAAAAATGGACGGTAAATTAGTAGATACAACCGTGGGTAGAATAATTTTTTCTACTATAGTTCCGGAAGAGATAGATTTTGAAGAATACAATAAACCTCTTACTAAAAAGGAATTGCAAAAATTGATAAATCTTTCCTACCACAAAGCTGGAGTGAAAAAAACAGTTATTTTTGCTGACAAGTTAAAAGATATGGGTTTTGCTGAAGCAACAGAGGCTGCACTTTCTATTTGTATAGATTATTTAACTATTCCTAAGAAAAAAGCAGAAATAATAGCGGAAGCTGAGAAAAAAGTTGCAGAGATCTGGCAACAGTATAGTGACGGACTTATTACTGAAAGTGAAAGATACAACAAAATTATAGATATTTGGGCTAATACAACCGAGAGAGTTACAGAAGAAATGATAAAAGAAATGGAAACAAAAGAATATATTACACCTGATGGTAAAAAAATAAAAGGGCCGAGCTTTAATCCTGTTTATCTGATGGCTTTTTCAGGAGCTCGTGGTTCTAAAGACCAAATAAGACAGCTTGCTGGTATGAGAGGTTTGATGGCTAAACCTTCAGGAGAGATTATTGAAACACCGATTAAAAGTAATTTCAGAGAAGGACTTTCTGTGCTTGAATATTTCGTTTCTACACATGGAGCCCGTAAAGGACTTGCTGATACAGCTTTAAAAACTGCTAATGCAGGTTACTTAACCCGTAAATTAATAGATGTGGCTCAGGATTGTATAGTTACTGAAGAGGATTGCGGAACCATTGATGGTATAGAAGTTGGTCACTTAATTGAAGCTGGAGAAATTATAGAATATGTTTGGGATAGAGTTCTCGGAAGAGTAGCATTAGAAGATATTGTGGATCCAATAACTGGAGAGGTGTTAGTAAAAGCAAATGAAGAGATAGATGAAGAAGCAGTAAAAAAACTAAAGGAAGCAGGTATCGAAAAGGTAAGTATTCGTTCTGTTCTTACCTGTGAAGCTAAATTTGGAGTTTGCAGAAAATGTTATGGAAGAGATTTAGCTACAGGGAAACTTGTAGAAATTGGAGAAGCTGTAGGTATAATTGCTGCTCAGTCTATCGGAGAGCCTGGAACACAGCTTACCATGAGAACCTTCCATATAGGAGGTGCGGTAGGTAAAGCTCTGGAACAGAGTGAACACAGAGCTCAGTCCCAAGGTAAAGTAAAGTTTATTAATCTTAGAGTAGTAAGAAGACAAGATGGTACTTTGATAGCCTTAAATAGACAGGGTGAAATAGCTATAGAGGGCCCTGAAGGAAGAATTATTGAAAAGTATCCTGTAATTTATGGAGCAAAAATAAAAGTAGAAGAAGGGCAAGAGGTGAAGCCTGGAGATATATTAGTAGAGTGGGATCCTTACACGAATCCTATTATTACTGAGGTAGATGGAAAGGTTAAATTTGGAGATATTATTGCTGGTGTAACTGTTGATGAAAAAATAGATCCTACTACTGGAAGGGTTAGTATTGTGGTAAGAGATTACAAGTTGACAGATTATCGTCCTCGTATTTCTATAAAAGATGAGAAAAGTAAAACTAAGGCTCGTTATGAACTACCTGTAGGTGCTATTATAAGTGTCCAGGAAGGAGATTATGTCCATGCTGGAGATATAATAGCCAGAATTCCAAGAGAAACTTTAAAAGCTAAAGATATTACCGGAGGTTTACCTAAGGTTACAGATCTTTTTGAAGCCCGTAAACCCAAGGAATATGCGGTTATTAGTGAAATCGATGGTAAAGTAGTTTTTGAAAAAGAAGTAAGGGGTAAAAAGAAAGTAGTAATTCAACCCGAAATTGGAGAGCCTCAAGAATATTATATTTCTAAAGGTAAACACATACTTGTAAGAGAGGGAGATATAGTGAAAGCAGGTGACTCACTGATAGAAGGTTCTCCAAATCCTCATGATATTTTAAAAGTAAAAGGTGTAAAAGGAGTTGCCAGATTTTTAGTCGAGGAAATCCAAGAAGTTTATAGGTTGCAGAGTGTTAAAATAAATGATAAACATTTTGAAGTTATTGTAAGACAAATGCTTAAAAAAGTTAAAATTAAAGAAATCGGAGACACTAATTTTACGATAGGTGAAATTGTAGACAAAGTAAAATTTGAAAAGGAAAACGAAAAAGTTTTAGCTATGGGTGGTAAACCAGCAGTTGCTGAACCCATTATTCTTGGAATAACTAAAGCGGCTCTACTTACTGATTCTTGGTTATCAGCTACTTCATTTCAGGAAACCACAAGAGTTCTAACTGAGGCCTCTATTGCAGGAAGAGTTGATTACTTGAGAGGTTTAAAAGAGAATGTTATTATAGGAAGACTCATTCCTGCTGGTACAGGAAGAATTGTTTATGAAGAAAAAGGCTGGGTATAAAAAGAAGGGGGATTTCCCCCTTCTTTTTTATTTTTTAAGACCTAATTTGTTAATAAGTTCTTGGTATCTTTTAAAATCGGTTCTTCTTAGATAATTTAAAAGAGATCTTCTTTGTCCTATAAGTTTCATTAAACCCCTTCTTGAATGAAAATCTTTGCGGTGTATTTTGAGATGTATTTCTAATTGTTTGACCCTTGCACTTAAAAGGGCAATTTGAACTTCTGGAGAACCTGTGTCATTAGGATGGCGTCTAAAATTTTCAATAATTTCCTTTTTAATCTCTGGATCTAAAGGCATCTTCTAACCTCCTGTTTTATATTTAAGCCTGGGAAAGGTATACTCCATTTCCCAAGCATAACAATTTTTAATTATAATATATTTTCCAAAAAATACAAAAGAGTAACCTAAGCCTTTTTGTTTAAGTTAGTTTTAAAATTTAATATTATTTAAGATTTGACTTTTTAGGAGTTATTATATATAATTCTCAAAAATTTTTTATTTAAACTTTTAAAATTTTCAAAGAGGGGTGATAGATGAAAGATAGGATAAGTATAGTAATTCATGAACCTGGGGGTAAAGAGCCAAAAATTCTAAGTATTAAAATAAAATATGTAAAATGTTTTTCTGTTTTGATAATAATTTTTTTGTTTTTATCTCTGGTTTCTTATTTACTAAATGCCTTTTTTGCTCATAAATATTTGGTATTGAGAGAAAAAGAGAAAAAATTAAAAACCCTTATGGTAATTAACAAAAAATATAAAGAAGAGTTTGCCAAACTTAAGAACAATTTATTGAATTTAGAAAATTATCTTACTGAAAGGGGGGTAATCAGAAAACATAAAGATGCACTTGGAGGTTTAAGCAAATTAAAGACTGAAGAGCTTACGGATGAAAATTATTTGGATTTTTTGGTTTCTCATAGTGAAGAACTTTTTTA
>JAGGXL010000110.1 GCA_021163085.1 Thermodesulfobacterium sp.
AAAGATTATACTGAAAGAAGGCTTGAATTAATTGATTTAATAAGTACTTTTACAGGTGAAAATGAAATAGATCTTGTTATTTTGAATAAGGCAAGTCCTTTGGTTGTTCATTCAGTTGAAAGCACAGGAAAGCTTCTTTTCAGTAAAAATGAAGAAAAAAGAGTCCAATTTATAGTGAAAAATTTGAAAGAATATTTGGATCTTGAAATCCAATTAAAAATCTGCTGGAGCGCTATAAAAAAAAGAATAAAGGAAGGGAAATTTGGTATCTGAAAAGATTTTGAGAAAACTTCTGGAAAGATTGGAAAGAGCTTTAGGAAGACTCGATAGTAAAAAAGAAGTCCTTTTAAATGTATTCGCTTTCTTTAAAGACTTCAGCAGTAAATAAATAAATTTTTGTGTCAGGGTCTTTGTAGCACTCTGGAGGAAGCCCTGCCTTTAAACAAACATGATCTAAAAAGGTTTTTTTGTCCCATTCATATTCCAAAGGCACCTGAGGAAGCAAAACCCCTCTGTTATAACCTCTTATCAGATAAACCCCGTGTTTTCCTACTTCTACCTCTTCAACAGTTCCAGGTTTTAAAGGGGAAAGAACAGAAATTTCTATTTCTATTAAAGGAAGTTCTTCAGCTTTTAAAGGAGGAAACCTTGGATCCTCAAAAGCAGCTTCTAATGCCATCCTTTGTATAGTTTCATAGAGGGGATAAAGTAGCTCAAGTACACCTATACACCCTCTAAGATGTCCTTCTTTTAATAAAGTAACAAAAGCACCTCTTTTTTCCCACAGATTTTTAAATTTCTTTGGAGGGATTTCAAGCTCATAAATTCCATCAAAATATTTTTCCAAAGTTTTTCTTGCCAGTTTTAAAGAGTATATCTTTTCTTCTTTTGTAAGCATTTTGTTTTTAAAAGCTAAAACTTGCTCATTATATAAGTTTCATTTATCACTCCAGCCTTCATTTCTCCGTCAGGAAAA
This sequence comes from Thermodesulfobacterium sp., assembly GCA_021163085.1. Taxonomy (GTDB): domain Bacteria; phylum Desulfobacterota; class Thermodesulfobacteria; order Thermodesulfobacteriales; family Thermodesulfobacteriaceae; genus Thermodesulfobacterium. The sequence goes on from JAGGXL010000110.1 coordinate 977, forward strand.
ACAAATGTGGGTGTAGCTCTTACTTTTAGATTATTAATTAAGAAATTGATATTTTTGTTTATTTTTTCCTTTCCAATTTCACACTGATTGGAACTTTTATAACCATTCATAAGCTCTTTAAATCCCTTTTTATCGCATACAAGGGAAATGGCTTTTGCTTTAGCATTAGGATGAAGCCTTTCAAGAGGTAATAAAATAACTTTTACTGTAATTTTCCCTTCATTTACCATTTTATTTAAAATATTTTCAGCTTTTTTACAATATGGACAATCTGGATCTGTGATCAAATAGACTACATTTTTGGAATCTCCATAAACTATATCTGCCATTTCATCAAGTTTGGAAAGATCTTCTTTTGATAGAACCCTTTTATTTATAGCTTGAAGTTTCTTTTGAGTTAAATTTTTAAAAGTTTTTAGCTCAATAATACTTCCACTTACTATGTATTTTCCTGTAGAATCTATATAAAATATTCCTTTTTGATTGTCAGGAAGGTTAACAATTACTTCACATAATCCGGGAATTGGACTTTTTTCGATTTTTTTAATACTTAATCCCTGTTTTACAATGTTTAATTTTTTTTCAATGTCTTCTTTTTTAGGACATTCGTTTGAGGAACTTTTCACACTGTTACAGGAAAGAAAAAATAGAAAACTGAAAAATAAAACAAAGAAGATTTTAAAATTTAAAAAGCTTAAATTTTTCATGAAATCCTCCCTAAAAGATTTTTAATAAGCTAAATTTCTTTCACTATAAAATGTTTTAAAGGATATCTATCTGCTCTTTTACTCTTATCATCAGGATATCCTACAGCAATAAGAGCACACATCTCATATTCATCTTTTGGCAGTTCTAACACATCTTTTACTTTATCCTCATTTTTTAAAATTTCTCCGAGCCAGCAAGTCCCCAATCCTAAAGCAAAAGCTGAAAGGAGCATATTTTGAATACATGCACCTGCTGATTGGTGATCCTTTATTTGATGATACATTTGACTTTTTTTTAAAAATACTCCGATTAATACTGGAGCATTCTTAACAATCTCTTTATATCTGGTAAGTTCAGACAGTCTTTTTTTTGTTTCTTTAGACCATATTATAACAAATCTCCAGGGCTGATTGTTTAAACCAGATGGAGCCCAGATGCCAGCTTCCAGAATTTTAAATATTTTTTCTCTCTCAGGAATTTTATTCTGATATCTTCTTATACTTCTTCTATTAAATATAGCTTTAAATACTGCTTCTTGAAACTGTTTTTCTTTCATGATAGCTTTTACTTTCGGCGTTTTCAAATTCTTGTAAACATTTTAAAACTTTTTCTCTTACTTCTTTTAAAAGCTTTTCGTTTTCTAAGTAAGTTAAATCAGCTTTTTCACCTTTTAAAATTTTTATCATTTTTGTTATTAAAAGTCCTATGTTTATGGCATCCATAACAGCTTTATTGTCCCATATAGCTTCTTTACCTTTATGAGAATAAGCTATTCCCCAGGGAGGAATTATTGCCCCCATGGATGTGAGTGCAGTAATTAAATATCCACAGGTCCACGGACCTCCTGCATCAGCTCCTACTGCAATAGCTCCAACAACTTTTCCTTCCATATAACTTGGTTCTCCATAGCTTACCATATTTTCAAGACATGTCATTCTGTCAATTAAAGTTTTTAAAGGACCGGAGGGAGAAAACCAGTAAATAGGAGTTGAAAAAATTATACCATCAGCAAAGTTAATTTTTTCTAAGATAACCTTTCCATAATCATCAAAAATGCAGGGGAATTTACAGTGAGGTTCCTCATTTTGAATGCATCCTATGCAGGCTTTTATCTCTCCATCATAAGCACTAACAAATTCGGTTTCAGATCCTTCTATTTCTGCTGCTTTCAAGGCTGAAAAAAGTAGCTGGGCTGAACCTCCATTTTTATGAGGAGAACCCAGAATTCCTAATATTTTCATTATTTTAAAACCTCTCTCCAGTATTTCGGCAGTCCAAAAGAGGCTTTGTGAACTTCATGAGTATAATAATAAGTATTGGGAATTTCTTCCCACTTTGGTGTTTCAGGATTTGGATGAGGGCATCTCATTAAATAAGCATTATCTCCTCCAAAGGAAGGTATATTTGCTCTATAACAGTATATTTCTTTTTCAGGATAAACCTTTTTAAATGTTTTATAAGTTTCAACCAGTATATTTTGCATGGTAAAAGGAGTTCCACATTGTTGAACTATAATCCCCTTAGGACAGATTTTATAAAGCATTCGGTGAAATTCCTCACTAAAAAGAGCATGAGAAAGTTCCTGAGTAACTCCTGTTGTGCTAACATCTGGATCAGTAGAATCTATAATTACCATATCAAAAAACTGGTTTTCTTCTTTATATTTCTTTACCATTTCGTATGCGTCAGCTACTATTAATTTAAGCCTGGGATCTTTTGGATTTTCAGGAAGAAGCTCTGGAAAGTATTCCTCCACTATTTTAGGGATTTGAGGATCTATATCTACAATAATAACTTCTTCAATTTGAGGATATTTAAGGAGTTCACGAGAAGCTCCATAATCTCCGCCACCACAAATAAGAACTCTTTTAACTGAGTTTTCAGGAGAAGCCTGAACAGGGATATGAACGAGAGCTTCGTGATAAATAAATTCATCCCTCGAAGTAAATTGAAGCCCATTGTTTATAAAAAGCATTCTTCCCCAGAATTTATTTTCAAAGACATATACATTTTGCAACCCTGTTTTTCCATAGATAAATCTTCCTATATAAGCAAAAAAATAATCATTGTGGATAATTTCAGCTAAAAGAATTCTTGATCCTTTTTCATCAGTAACAAGAGTATCAGCCATTATTTCTTTGATCATAAAGAACTCTCCTAAAAGGATTTCTTTGAAAAATTAAAAAAATTTTAATCAATCTAAAGTATTTTGTCAATAAAATAACAGATTAAAGTCCAGTTCTTTTAAGTTTTTCTATCAGTTCTTTTTGCTCAGAAGTTAATTTGTCAGGAATTATAGGTTGAAGAATTATATATAAATCTCCGTGTTTTCCTCCACTTAGAGGTAATCCTAAACCTCTAAGTCTTAACTTTGCTCCTGGTTTTATAAGAGGGGGAACCTTTGCTTTTACTTTTTTACCATCAGGAGTTTTTACTTCAATTTCATCTCCCAATAAAAAACTTGTAAGGGGTATTTCCTTTTCAATAATAATATTTCCATTTTCTACTTTATATCTGGAATCAGAAATTATCTTTACTCTAAATAAATATTCTTTTGTTCTTCTTCCTTCTTTTCTTTTTATCCTAAGAATTTGTCCGTCCTTTACACTTGAAGGTATTTTAATTTTTATGGTCTCATAAGTGCCAGGTAGAATTACTTCCTTTTCTCCCTTTTTTACAATTTCTTCCACTGTAAGAGGTAAATCCATTTGAATTGTTTCGTATGTTTCTCCAAAAGGAGAAAATTCTTCTTCTCCAAAATAAGTATCAAAAAGATTGCTAAATAGATCTCCCAGGTCAAAAATGAATGTTCTTCCACCTCTTCTGTTTCTCTTAAAAAATCCTCCAAGGTCTATTCCCAGGTCTTTGAAAACACTCTCAAAGTCAAAACCTCTGAAAATATCTTCTGTAGAATATCTTTTTTCAAACTCTGCAGAACCATACATATCATATAATTTTCTTTTTTCAGGATCAGAAAGAACAGCATAAGCCTCATTTATCTCCTTAAATTTTTCCTCTGCTTCTTTATTTCCGCGGTTCCTGTCAGGATGATATTTCATAGCAAGCCTGCGGTAAGCCTTTTTAATTTCTTCCTGTGTTGCGTTTCTCGGAACTCCTAAAATTTCATAATAATCCTTAGGCATAAATTAAGCACCTCCTAAATCCATTGTATTTTTAAAAATAATTTCTAAAAAACGAAAAATCAAGACTTCCAGGAGGTTTTATAATTAATAGACTTTTTAAAAATTATAAGGTAAACTAATTATTACTATAACAGTTTTTGTTAATAATAGTTTTGCTAATAGGTTAGGTGATGTGTTCAGGTGATTTTCTTTTTTGCATATTTTATTTTTTAGGATTTATTAGTATGGCTGGTGCTTTTGGAGCAGGAATATTTATTATTTGGAATAGTCTAAAAAATAAAAATAATGAAGAAAAGTTTTAAAAAATGGAAAATTTTATAAAAACAGATATAAAAAAAGGTTTAAGTTCTCAAGAAGTAGAAGAAAGAATTAAAAAGTTTGGATTAAATGAAATTCCAGAAAAAGAGGAGCCTTTATGGCATAGAATTTTTCGCCGTTTCTGGGGTCCTATTCCCTGGATGATAGAAATAGCAGGCATTTTATCTGCTTTAGTTAAAAAATGGGAAGATTTTACTATAATCACTGTTTTACTTCTAATAAATGCTTTGGTTGATTTCTGGCAAGAAAATAAAGCTATCTCAGCTTTAAAAGTTTTGAAACAGAAATTAGCTAAAAAGGCTCTTGTTTTAAGAGATGGAAAATGGCAGGAAATAGAAGCTAAATACCTTGTTCCAGGAGACATCATTAAGCTTAAAATAGGAGAAATTGTCCCTGCTGATGTGAAACTTTTAGAAGGGGAGTATATTTTAATAGATCAATCAGCTCTTACAGGTGAGTCTTTACCTGTAACTAAAAATAAAGAAGATATAGCTTATTCCAATTCCATTGTAAAACAGGGAGAAATGATAGCTGTAGTTACTGCTACAGGAATGAACACCTATTTTGGGAAAACAGTAAAACTTGTTGCTAAGGCTGAAAGAGAAGAGCGTTCACATTTTAAAGAAATGGTTATTAAAGTAGGAAATTTATTAATTACCATGGCTTTAGTTTTGATATTCTTAATGATTTTAATAGAACTCAAAAGAGGAACCAACTGGATTGAGCTAACCAGATTTTCTTTAGTATTATTAGTAGCTTCAATACCTGTAGCTTTACCCGCAGTTTTAACAGTAACCATGGCTATAGGTGCGTTATATCTGGCTAAAAGAAAAGTCATTGTAAGTAAATTAGCTTCTATTGAAGAACTGGCCGGCATTGATATTTTATGTTGTGATAAAACAGGGACTTTAACAAAAAATCGTATGACTATAGCAGAACCTTTTACTATTAAGGATTTCAAAGTTGAAAATTTAATATTCATGGCGGCATTGGCTTCTAAAGAGGAAAATAAAGATCCTATAGAATTGCCCATTTTTGAATGGTTAAAAAAACATAATCTTTATGATAAATACAAAAGTTGTATTCAAAAGAAATTCATACCTTTTGATCCTATAAGGAAAAGAACAGAAGTAGTAGTTCAATGTGGAAAAGTGAAGCAAGTAATAATGAAAGGGGCTCCTCAAGTGATTCTAAAATTTTGTAAAAATATCGAGAAAAATGAAATTTTAAAAAAAATAGAAGAGTTTGCAGAAAATGGTTTTAGAACTATCGGAGTAGCTTATAAAAATATTAATGAAGAATCTTTTCAGTTTATAGGGCTTATTCCTTTTTTTGATCCACCAAGAGAGGATTCTAAAAAAGCTATAGAAAAAGCCAAAGGTTATGGTGTGCAGATTAAAATGATAACCGGAGACAATATAGCAATTGCTAAATATATTGCCAGAATTTTAGGAATAGGAGAAAAAATTTACAGTGCTCGAGAACTTAGAGGAGAAAGTTATGAAGAATATGCCATCCTTACTGAGGTTATTAGTAAAGCCTTTTTACGAGTAGAAAAAGGTTTTTCAGAAGAGGAGGCACAGAAAAAGGCTAAAAAAATAGCAGAACTGGTTCAGAAAGAGTTGGAATATAAAAAATTACCCATAGGTATGGTTAGACGGCATGAATCAGAAATTATAAAGATAATTGAAGAGGCTAATGGATTTGCAGAGGTTTTTCCAGAAGATAAATATTTTATTGTTGAAAAACTGCAAAAAGCAGGGCACATAGTAGGTATGACAGGAGATGGAGTAAATGATGCTCCAGCTTTAAGAAAAGCAGATGCAGGTATAGCTGTTTCTGACGCTACAGATGCAGCCAGAGCTGCAGCATCTTTGGTCTTACTTTTACCTGGATTGACGGTTATTGTTCAGGCTATAAGAATAGCTCGTCAAATATTTGGAAGAATGGAAAGTTATACTATCTACAGAATGGCTGAAACTATTAGAGTAGCAGTTTTTATGGTTTTATCTATATTAATTTTTGGATTTTATCCAGTTACTCCTCTAATGATTATAATTTTAGCTCTTCTTAATGATTTACCTATTCTTACCATTGCCTATGATAATGTCAGCATTTCCAAAAAACCTGTGCGTTGGGATTTATATGAAATAAGTGTTATGTCTTTTTGGCTCGGCATCGCAGGGGTTATCTCATCTTTTACTCTGTATGTTTTGTTAAGAAAATACTGGGGGCTTCCTTCAGATATAATTCAATCTATAATATTTGCAAAGTTAGCTGTAGCAGGGCATGGGACTATTTATAATACTCGTATAAAAGATTGGTTTTGGCGAAAGCCTTGGCCTTCTCCTATTCTCTGGATAGCAACTTTTAGTACCAGAGTTGTTGGAACTATTATAGCAGTATATGGCTTTAATCTAATTACTCCCATAGGTTGGAATTGGGCTTTTTTTGCATGGGGATATGCTATGGTGTGGTTCATTTTTAATGATGTAGTAAAGGTAGGAATTTTAAAGATGTACAGGTCTAAAAAACTTTTGTTTTCTACAGAACACTTCATCTGGCTTAGAAAAAGATTAAACAAGGCTTAATTTATTCTGTAGGAGAAAGTCTTCTTTTTGAAGTAGGATAAGGCAAGATTTTTTCTAAGGCTTTAAGTGTTTTTTCAGAAACTTTAATTTGTTTAAAAACTTTTATACCGGCCTCTTTTATAGCATTTTTCCAAAATTCATCTCTTTCAAAGTCTCTACTTTCGTAATCATATTCATAATATATTTCTTTAATTCCAGCTGAAGCCAAGAGCTTTAAACATACATAACAAGGAGCAAGGGTACAATAGATACTTGCCCCTTCTACTGAAATTCCAAATTTAGCTGCTTGCGCTATAGCATTTGCCTCTGCATGGGTTGATCTGCAAAAATTATATTTGTCAATATCAGGAACACCCTTTTCTCTTCTGAAACAATACTTGGGACCTTTGTCTGTGCAATGCCATGCACCGGGCATAGGACCATTATAACCTGTTGCAAGAATTCTCTTATTTTTAACAATAACAGCCCCTGTAGGACGGGAATTGCATCCAGAACGCAATGCCACTATTTTAGCAATAAGCATAAAATATTCGTGCCAGTCAGGTCTGTAATTTTCTTCTGCCATCTATTTACTTTTTATAAAAAGGAAACTTTTTGCAAATTTCTCTTACTTTTTCTCTTATTTTCTTTCTTAACTTTTCATTGTCTGGATTTTTTAGTATTTCACACATATAATGAGCTACTTCTTCCACTTCAGCTTCTTTTAACCCTCTTGTAGTTATAGCGGGAGTTCCTATTCTTATACCACTTGTAACCCTGGGAGGTCGGGTGTCAAAGGGGATAGCATTTTTGTTTACTGTTATCCCTGCTTCCTCTAATAACTTTTCTGCTTCAGCTCCTGTTAATCCTTTTATAGAAACATCTATTAGAACAAGGTGTGTATCTGTTCCTCCTGAAATAACTCTAAATCCTTCATTTTTAAAAACTTCGGCAATTACTTTAGCATTTTTGACCACCTGTTGCTGATAGATTTTAAATTCATGTTGCAGGGCTTCCTTAAAGCACACTGCTTTTGCAGCAATGATATGCATATGAGGTCCACCTTGAATTCCTGGAAAAACGGTTTTGTCAATTATTTTTGCATATTTTTCTTTACAAAGAATGAAGCCTCCTCTTGGTCCTCTCAAGGTTTTATGTGTAGTAGAGGTTATAAAGTCTGCATAGATTATTGGGGAGGGATGAATACCTGCAGCCACAAGACCAGCAATGTGAGCCATGTCAACCATTAAATAAGCTCCCACTTCCTGAACAATTTTAAAAAAGACTTCAAAATCTATTGTTCTTGGGTATGCACTTGCACCTGCTATAATAAGTTTTGGTTTATGCTCCAAGGCAAGTTTTCTGACTTCTTCATAATCAATCATTTCAGTTTCTTTGGAGACTCCATAATGAACAATTTTGTAAAATTTTCCCGAAAAATTGACCTTTGCTCCATGAGAAAGATGCCCCCCATGAGCAAGATTCATAGAAAGAATAGTGTCTCCTGGATTTAGTATGGCAAAGTAAACTGCCATATTAGCTTGTGTTCCAGAATGAGGTTGCACATTGGCATGCTCTGCTCCAAAAAGAAGCTTAACCCTTTCAATAGCAAGTTTTTCAACCTCATCAACATACGCACATCCTCCGTAATAACGAGAAAAGGGATATCCTTCAGCATATTTATTCATCAAACAGGAGCCTTCTGCTTCCATAATCGCAAAATCAGCCATATTTTCAGAAGCTATCATCTCTAACTGATATTCCTGTCTTTCAATCTCTTTTTGAATTAAATTCCAAATCTCTGGATCAATTTTTTTTAAAAAAGACATTAATTTTCCCTCCCATTCATTTTTCGTAACTCAATTTTAACAGAAAATTAAAAAATTTCTTCTATTTTAAAAACTCCTTCTATTTGTGCTTTGTTAAATCGTTTTAGATTTTTCCATATAATATAACTAAGTGCTGAAAAAACCAATAAAAACGCCTCTATAACGACTTTTTCTAAAAAAGAAAGTTTTAATAAACAGATAAAGGGTAAACTACCTAAAAAGGTCGCAAAATTTAAGATAAAAAAATATTTGAAAATTTTTTCAAATTTAACAGAATTTTTCAAAATAAAAGGAATGGTTAATAGGTCTCTTATAACTTCAAATGTTCTCTTCAAGTTATAATGAGTCTTTCCATAAAATCTTGGTCTATCAACTACTGGTATCTCACAAACTTCTTCATTTTTTACACCGAAAATAGCAGGTATAAAACGATGAAATCCATGTGGGAGTTGGACCTTTTTTGGTATAGAAGAAAGATAAGCTTTCAGTGAACATCCATTGTCTCTTACTTTAAGACCAGTTACCAGGCTTATAAGCCAGTTAGCCACACGAGAAGGCAAGATTCTTGTTAAAAAAGGTTCCTTTCTTTTTACTCTATAACCTGTTACTACTTTATAACCTTTTTTTATTTTTTTAATAAGGTCTTTAATATATTTTGGATCATTTTGACCGTCGCCATCCATAGTTACAATAATATCTCCCTTGGCATGGTAGAAACCAGCTGTTAGTCCTGCAGCTTGTCCTCTGTTTCTGTCCATGTTTAGGATCCTTAAAAATGGATCTACACCTTTCAAATCCTTTAAAACCTTTAAAGTGTTGTCATCACTTCCATCGTTTACGAATATAATCTCATAAGTGTAGCCTTTGGTTTGATACAATTCTTCTAAAACATCTTTTATTTCTTTATAAATAATGGGAATATTTTTCTCTTCGTTATGAACAGGAATTACCAGAGATATTTTAATCATTTTAATTAAAAGCTTAAAATTTTACAAACTTTATATATAAATAAAAAATTATAATCCAAATTTTTAAATTTTTTTATCGTTTTATCCTATCTTTTTTAATTTCTATTTTTAATTACCTATTTTAAGTTGTGTTTGGGGTTTTAGAAGTATTTGGTGTTTATTAAAATTAAACTCTTAACAAATTTGTAAAAAATGTTATAATAATTGAACCTTCTGTGAGGGAAATTTTTAGAGAAAAGCCCTTGACAATATAAGAAAAAAGTAGTATATAAAGGCTTTGTCAAATTTGAGGAATTTTGTAGATTTAAAAGAGGGGAGATATGCCTACTATTAACCAACTGGTAAGATTAGGTAGAGGTAAGAAGGTTAAGAAATCAAAAGCACCTGCTTTGCAAGGTTGCCCTCAAAAAAGGGGAGTTTGTGTAAGAGTTTATACTGTTACACCTAAGAAACCTAATTCAGCTTTAAGAAAGGTTGCAAGAGTGAGACTTACTAACGGTATAGAAGTTACTGCTTATATTCCAGGAATTGGGCATAATTTGCAGGAACATTCTGTGGTTTTAGTGAGAGGGGGAAGAGTTAGGGATTTACCCGGTGTAAGGTATAAAATTATAAGAGGTGCTCTTGATGCAGCAGGAGTACAAAATAGAAGAAAATCTCGTTCCAAATATGGAACGCCAAGGCCCAAATAAAGTTTAAAAGGAGTGAGTATTTATGCCACGAAGAGGACCAGCTCCAAAAAGAGAAATTCCTCCAGATCCTAAATATGGCAGTGTTTTAGTAGCAAAATTTATAAATAATCTTATGAAAGATGGTAAAAAGAATGTAGCTCGTAAGATCTTTTATTCTGCGTTAGAAAGGTTGAAAGAAAAATCAGGTGGAGAGGATCCTTTAAAGATTTTTGAAAAGGCTGTAGAAAATGTTAAACCTCTTCTTGAAACTCGTACCCGTAGAGTAGGAGGGGCGAATTATCAGGTTCCTGTAGAGGTAAGACCTGAAAGACAGGTTTCATTAGCTATAAAATGGATTATTAATGCTGCAAGAGCTCGTAATGAAAAAACAATGGTGGAAAGATTGGCAAATGAACTATGGGATGCATACAATGAGAGAGGAGTTGCTATAAAGAAAAGGGACGATACTCATAGAATGGCAGAATCTAACAGAGTTTTTGCTCACTATCGCTGGTAATTTTTCTATTTAGAGAAAAATTTTTTGAAAGGGGTAGTTTGAAATAACAATTTTTTTATGTTTTTAAAATAAGGGGTAAAGAGAAAAATGAAACCTGAAGAGCTAAAAGTTTTAAAAACTACAAGAAATATAGGATTTGTTGCACATATTGATGCCGGTAAAACTACAACCACAGAGAGAGTACTTTATTATACCGGTAAAACTTATAAGATTGGTGAAGTGCATGAAGGTACAGCCACCATGGACTTTTTGCCTCAGGAACAGGAAAGAGGTATTACTATTACTTCTGCATGTACAACCACTTTTTGGAGAGGTCATAGAATAAACATTATTGATACCCCTGGACATGTTGATTTTACTATAGAGGTTGAGAGAAGTTTAAGAGTTCTTGATGGAGCAGTAGTAATTTTTTGTGCTGTTGGAGGAGTAGAACCCCAATCTGAAACTGTATGGAGACAGGCAAATAAATATAAAGTTCCTCGAATAGCTTTTGTTAATAAAATGGACAGAGTTGGTGCAAATTTTGAGAAAGTAGTGGAACAGATTAAACAGAGATTAGGAGCTAATCCAGTTTCTCTTCAAATTCCAGTGGGAGAAGAAAGTGATTTTTCAGGTGTGGTTGATTTGTTAGAAATGAAAGCTATTATCTGGGATGAGGAGTCCTTAGGTGCTAAATATCATTATGAAGAAGTTCCTTCTAATCTTAAAGAAAAGGCCGAAGAATATAGAACAAAACTACTTGAATCCTTAGCAGATATCAATGATGAAATTATGGAGAAATATTTAGAAGGAGAGGAATTATCTTCTGAAGAAATAAGAAAAGCTATAAGGGAAGCAACAATAGGTTTTAAAATTGTTCCTGTGTTATGTGGTTCTGCATTTAAAAACAAAGGAATTCAACCATTACTTGATGCTATTATAGATTATCTTCCTTCACCTCTTGATATACCACCAGTAAAGGGAATTAATCCACACACAGGAGAAATAGAAGAAAGACCTACTGATCCAGATGCTCCTCTTTCTGCTCTAGCTTTTAAAATTATGACAGATCCTTATATAGGAATTTTAACCTTTTTGAGAATTTATTCTGGTAGATTAGAAAGTGGAATGTCTGTATATAATTCTACTAAAAGAAAAAAAGAAAGAATAGGAAGATTAGTAAGGCTTCATGCTAATCAGAGAGAAGAAATTTCGGGAGCCTTTGCAGGGGATATTGTTGCTGCTATAGGTTTGAGAGTAACTACCACAGGTGATACTTTGTGTGATGAAAGCCACCCAATTGAGCTTGAAAAACTTGAAGTTCCAGAACCTGTTATTTCAGTAGCAGTTGAACCTAAGACCAAAGCTGATCAGGAAAAACTTTCTGTAGCACTTCAAAAAATAGCTATAGAAGATCCTTCTTTTAGAGTGAGTGTTGATCATGAAACTGGGCAGACTCTCATTTGGGGGATGGGAGAATTACATTTAGATATTATTATAGATAGACTTATAAGAGAATTTAAAGTAGGTGTCAATGTTGGTAAACCTGAGGTGGCTTACAAAGAAACCATTACAGCTTCTGCTGAGACAGAAGGAAAATACATTAGACAAACTGGTGGAAGAGGACAATATGGACATGTAAAATTGATAGTGGAGCCTAATCCAGGTAAGGGTTTGGCTTTTGTTTCAGAAATTGTAGGAGGAGTTATTCCAAAAGAGTTTATACCAGCAGTGGAAAAGGGTGTAAGAGAAGCAGCTCAAGATGGGGTTCTGGCAGGATACCCTGTAGTAGATGTAAAGGTTAGGCTTATTGATGGAAGTTATCATGAGGTTGATTCTTCTGATCTCGCATTTGCTATTGCTGGTTCTATGGCATTTAAAGATGCCTGTAAAAAAGCTTCTCCGGTTTTACTTGAGCCTATTATGAAAGTTGAGATAGTTGTTCCTGAAGAATACTTAGGGGATGTTTTAGGTGATATTTCTTCCCGTAGAGGGAAAGTGGAAAGTATGGACATGAGAGGAAATGCAAGAGTTGTTTTAGCTTATGTACCTCTTGCAGAGATGTTTGGATATGCAACAACTTTAAGATCTTTAACTCAGGGAAGAGGAACTTTTATTATGCAATTTTCTCACTATGAAAAAGTGCCTGCACATTTAGCAGAGCAAATTATAAAAAAATCTAAAGGAATGTAAGATTATTAAATATAGGAGGAGAGGGAGATGAGCAAGGCTAAATTTGAGAGAAAGAAGCCGCATTTGAATGTGGGAACGATAGGGCATATTGATCATGGGAAGACGACATTAACGAGTGCGATGACGAGGATATTATCTACGAAGGGCTGGGCAGAGTGGATACCATTTGAGGAAATAGACAAGGCACCTGAGGAGAAGCAGAGGGGGATAACGATACAGCTTGCGCATGTGGAGT
>JAGGXL010000115.1 GCA_021163085.1 Thermodesulfobacterium sp.
TCTCTAAACACAACAATATCAGCCGGACCAATATATTTTGAGCCTTTTTTAATTGGAAATTCCGGCTGAATCTGTTTTTTTGAATAACCGTATTCTTTAACTAATCGTTCCTCAAAAACAATTTTTGCCTCTTTATTTTCAGGAGTAGCTCTTATCCAGTCCTTGGTGATAAAATCCATAATATAGCCAGCTTTTCCTTTTTGTGGCTTACTTTTAATTTCTTCTTTTTGCTCTTTGTAAATTTTTTCTGCCATATTTTTTTAATTTTTTATTCTCTACTTATACGCTCCTTGGCGGTGAGCGATGCGGAGAACTTTAATTGTTTTTTCTTTTTTGCAAATAGTATAAACTATCCGATAAGGCCAAACTCTTATTTTCCGCTTTCCTGAAAGTTTCCCCCACATTTTTTCGCCAACATAGGGTGTTCCTTTCAGCGCATCCACGGCGTCTTTTATCCTTAATTTCCAAGGATGCGGAATTTTTTCCAGAGATTTTTTGGCTGGCTTGGAGATTTCAATCTTAAAATATCGCGACATACTCTTTTTTTATTTCTTCTTCTTATTTCTCGCCTTCTTCTTATTATCCGCTCCATATTTCCGCTTCGGTTTTTCTCTAATCAGCGTTGAGTTCCTTGCGTCCAAACCTAATTCCTTTTTAACGTCTTCCCAGTCATAAAACTCTCCATTTTCTGCTTTTTCAATTTCCTTTAACGCCTTGGGGTCGCTTAAGATTTCCATTGTTTCCATAATCGAATCAAATTCCTCTTGGGACATCAAAACAACCCGTGGCTTGCCATCCACGGTAAAGGTGTAATAGGTATCCGGCCTTTGAAGTTCTTCAGCGATTTTGAAGAGTTTTTTTCGACCTTCGGTTATGGAAATAGTTTTTTTAGCCATAGTATTTATTTTTATTATTTAATTTAGTCGCCTGACCTTTATATGTTCATAATAGCGTACACTAAAGGATATGTCAAATATTATATCAAATTTTCATCTTTAAAACTAAAAAATTTGGTTTTGGCAATGATTTTTTTGTTTCTTATAAAATTGTTTGGTCATAAATTTTGATGGGTTTTTCTTCTTTCGTTATAGTTTTTCAACTAGGATTATTTATACACTCCCTGGTGATAAACGACGCAGATAATTTTTATTTTTTTAGGCATATCTTTGTACTTGCAGATAACACCTATTGACAGATTTAAACAATTTGCTATTATGAAAGTACTAGACGTGGGGCGGATTCTATATGAGTCCGCCCCATTTACTTCTTTATTTTTCTTCCATTTTTAATATATATTTTAAATATTCAAAATCCCTGAAATTACTGCCGGCGAACTGCCTTATTTCCCGAGCGGTTCTTGGCCCTCGGGCTAAAATTATTACTTCTTTGCCAATTTTCCGCAAATATTTTAAAACTGGCAAAAAATCCCCATCGCCGGACAAAATAATCACTTGGTCAAAGTTATCTTTTTCTTTTATTAAATAAAAAGTCATATCAACATCACAATTTGCCTTTCTTTTAGTTGTTCCATCGTCTTGTTCATATAATTTTACCGGTTTAAGGTGAAGTTTGTAACCAAATTCTTTCAATTTTAGATAAAAACGAACTCTTCATAGATGTCGGTCTAACAATAAAAGATTGGCATCACTTATTTCACTTCCTCTTTCCTTTATCTTTTTTGCTAAATGCTTTTCTAATTCTCCTATGGGAACTGTCTCATTTTTTAGGTAGTTAAACTTAAAATCATATATCTCTACCCCACCAAAATATAAGGCTTTGGATATTTTGTATTTATTCCTCAAATAAATTAAAAGTTTTCTGTAATCTATTTTCCAGCCCAAACTTTTTTTGCCTCCGTAAAATAAATTGGAAGCGTCAATAAATGCATAAACAAGATTCCTACTTTCTTTTTTGTTTTGATTTTGACTATTCATTGTCTAAATTATCCTTTTATTTTTAAAACTAAAAAAATTATCTTTAGCTATAATGATATGGTCTAAAATATCAATACCAATAAGTTTGCCTGCTTCTACTAATCGTTTGGTGATTTCAATGTCATCTTCCGAGGGTTCTGGGTCGCCGGAGGGATGGTTATGGGCAATGACTACTGTGGCCGCCAAATGCTGAATTGCGGTTTTGAAGACTTCGCGAGGATGGACAAGGTTGGCGTTTATTGTACCAATAGAAACATCATCAACGCCGATTAAGTTATTTCTGGAATCTAAAGACAAAACTTTAAAGTGTTCTTTTTTCTTATCTCCTAAATCATTTTTTAAAAGTTTGAAAACATCTTTGGCTGATTGAATTTTTTGCCCATATTTTGTTGAACTCACCTGCGCTTTTTCTCCTAATTTAAAAGCCGCTTTTAATTTACAGGCGGTGGCAAAACCAATCCCTTTTACTTGGCAAAGTTCTTCAATTGTTGCTTCTTTTATTTTGGCTAAATTGCCAAAATGGGAAATTAAATTTTGGGCAATAGTTAAGACATTTTCTCCTCTTTTACCTCTTTCAATTACCAATGCTAAAAGTTCGGCTAAAGACAAATTATCAACCCCGACTTTTTTAAGGCGTTCTCTTGGGCGTTCTTCTTTTGGCAAATCGTGGAGAGTAAAATTCTTCATCTTTTTTGTTTTTTTTAATTTTCACCCTTTCCTTCA
>JAGGXL010000028.1 GCA_021163085.1 Thermodesulfobacterium sp.
AAAATATATATAAAAACCTGGAAAATCTTACCAAAGAGAAACAAAAAATTTTAACACATCTTCATTCCTTAAAAGAAAAACTTTCTCTTATAGAAAAAATACTTTCTAAGAGTTCCATCTCTGAAAATTTGCTTATTAAAAATCTTAATCTGCCTTCCTTAGAAAGCTATATTAATTTAAATGCTGAAGAAATGTTCTTTATTGAGCTGGTATTTAAAGAAAATCTCAATGCATTTGTGATAGAAGATTTAAATTTAATAAAAAAGTTTGCTAAAGAAAATCTTAATAAGAATATCATTTTACTCTGGGGTAAACCTGAAATAATTAAAAATTTCTCTGCAATAGAAAAATTTGATTCACTTTCTGATAAAGTTCTAACAAGTTATAAAACGAATCCCAGATTTATTTATCTTTTAAAGGAGAAGATTTTATTAACCCCATACGGGTTCATTTATTTTATAAGAAAAAAAGAAAAAGGAATATTCAGTCTAAAAAAAGAGAAAGAAGAAATTTTAAAAAATATAAAGTCTTCAGAAAACTTGTTAAAGGAAGTTAACGATAGAGAAAAAGATTTAAAATCAAAAATAGAAAGATTAGAAAAACATCTTAAAGAAATTGAAAAAAGGGGCAAAGAAAGCAACAAAGAATTACAGAATTTTCAATCTCAAAAAGAAAAATTAGAAATGTCTTGCATAAAATTAGAAGAAAGGAAAAAGAACCTTGAAGAAAAAATTAAGGAAATTGAAATAAAAATAAAAGACTTAGAAAAAGAAAAAAGAGAATTTGTTGAAAAAACCAAAAATAAAAGTGCTTTAATTGAAAAGAAAAAAAGAAAATATGAGCTGATAAAAAAAGAAAAGAATGTTTTTGAAGAAAAACTAAGGAATTTAAATAAAAAAATTCACTCTCTTGAGCAGGAAATAGTAAAGCTTCAGGTCAAAGAAGAAAATCTTAAAAACAGAGAAATATCTATTAAGGAATCTTTTAAAAAAATAAATGAATCTCTTAAACATTATGATTTTGACAGAGAAACGCTGTTAAAGGAAATTGACTATCTAAGAAATAAAATTAAAGATCTTAATCAGAAGGTAAAAGAACTTGACTTGGAACTCTCAGATTTTAAACAAGGTATAGAAAATTTATTAACTCAAAAAGAAGAAAAAGAAAAAATACTGAAAAATCTGGAAACTGAAAAGAGAAAAATAGAAAAAGAGCTTAAAAAATTGGATAATGAAAAACATAATCTAGAACTCAATTTGCTGGAAAAAAATTTAATCCTTGATTCGGTTGAAAAAGAGTTAAAAAATTTTGCAGGTGAAGAACAAATTACAACTAAAAGAAAAGAAAAAATAGATCTTAAAGAGATTGAGAAAAAAATTGAAGATACAGAAAATCTGTTGAAACAATTTAGTGAAGTTAATTTAACAAGTATAAAAGAATTTGAACTTGTATCTCATAGGTACAATCAACTGATTAAACAAAAAGAAGACCTCGAACTTAGCATAAAAGAGTTTAAAAAAATTTTGCAAGAGATCAGAGAGATTTCCAGAGAAAAGATTTTAAAAACCTTAGAAGCAGTAAATAAAAAATTAGAAGAGGTTTTTTCTTTTGTTTTTAAAAGCGGAAGGGCTTTGCTTGTTCTCTCTGGAGATGATCCCTTGAATGCTGGTCTTGAGCTAAAAGTAGAAATACCTCATAAAAGATTAAAACATATAAATATGCTCTCAGGAGGAGAAAAAGCTCTCTGTGCTTTAGTTATTTTAATCTCTTTTTATTTAGTAAAACCCGGCCCTTTTTGCATACTGGATGAAGTAGATGCATTTTTAGACGATAAAAACTCTCTTGAATTTATAAAACTTCTTAAGTTAATTCAAAAAACTTCACAGATAATTTTAATTACTCATAACCCATATGTTATGAAAGAAGTGGATACCCTTCTGGGTGTAACTATGGAGGAAAAAGGAATTTCTAAAATTTTTATTCTTAAAAAAGAAAATTTTCTTAACGACTATACAAATCACTAAGAGATGTAAGAGCAAACTCTGAAACAAGAGATGACAAAACTTCTCTATTTGCCATATCCATCTCTGTAAATCTTACACCAAATTCTGTAAAAAATTTATCTTTTTTTATCCACCTTACCTCAGCCTTGGCTTTAATCGAAGCTTTCCACTTAATTACTATATTTACGACTTCTTCTACAGCTAAAGAAATCTGAGAATCTGTTCTTAATCTTGCTCCCTCAGTACTTACATCTAAAACTTCTACAGGAAAAGAAAAACCTTTTTCTGTGGCCACTCTCCCTTTCAAAGAAACCTTATAACGAGTATAATAACGTTTGTCTGCATCCATTTATTTATTCTCTATTTTAATTCCAAAAGATAACGTGTTATTTTTTCCAGCCTTTCCTTAAATTCCTTATAGTTATTTCTTTCTTTTTCTACCACTTCCTTAGGTGCTCTCTCAAGAAAATCTTTATTTTTTAATTTTTTTTCAATTTGAACCAATTTTTTCTCTATTTTTTTCTTTTCTTTCTCAAGTCTTTTTATCTCTTTTTCTATATCAATTAAGTCTGCAAGATTTATAAATATTTCTCCCTCTGATAAAACTGCAGAAATCTCCCCTTTTCTTTTTTCGTATTCGCTTTTCAGATCTATCTCGGAAATTTTAGCCAGAAATTTAATTACCTCCTTCTGTGATTCAATCAAATACAAAACTTTTTTATTGGTGCTTTTAAAGATTATACTCAAATTTATTTTTGAAGTCAAGTTATATTCTGCTTTTACACTTCTTATCCCCACAACTAATTCCTGTAAAATATTAACCAGTTTTTCACATTTCTCATCTACAAATTTTTTCTCAAATACAGGGTATTTTGCCACAATAATATGTTCTGTCTCTTTTTCAGGTAAATACTGCCATATTTCTTCGGTAATAAAAGGAATAAAAGGATGAAGCAATTTTAATGAATTCTTAAAAACTTCCAAAAGAACCTTCTGGGTGCTTCCTCTGTATTCAGGATGTTTAAGATAAATTTTTGAAACTTCTAAATACCAGTCGCAAAATTTATCCCAGAAAAAGTGATAAATTTGCATAGCTGCCTGATCAAACTCAAATTCTTCAAGTTTTTCTCTTGTTATTTTTATGGTTTTTTGAAGTTTAGAAAGAATCCATCTTGAAAATAAAGGCAGTTTTTCAATATTGAGTTCTTTTTCTTCAGGTAAATAATCTTTTAAATTCATTAACACAAATCTACCTGCATTCCAGATTTTATTGATAAAATGTTTAAATCCCTCAATACGAGCCTCAGAAAGTTTTATATCTCTTCCCTGCGCAGCAAGGGCAATTAAAGTAAATCTAAGAGCATCTGTTCCGTATTTATCAATCATTTCCAGAGGATCTATCACATTTCCTCTGCTTTTACTCATTTTTTGACCTTTTTCGTCTCTTACCAAAGCATGAATATACACATTTTTAAAAGGAATCTGCCCCATAAAATGGATTCCCATCATTATCATTCTGGCAACCCAGAAAAAGATAATATCAAAACTTGTCACCAGAACCGAGGTAGGATAAAATGTTGATAGAGCTTCTGTTTTCTCAGGCCATCCCAAAGTAGAAAATGGCCATAATGCAGATGAAAACCAAGTATCAAGTACATCTTCGTCTCTTTCTAATTCTTCAGAACCACAGTTAGGACATTCCTTTATTTCATCTTTCTTACTAACTATGATTTCTCCACAGGAATTACAATACCAGACTGGAATTCTATGACCCCACCATATTTGCCTTGAAATGCACCAATCTCTTATATTTTTCATCCAGTCAAAATAAAGATTGACCCAGTTCTCAGGTATAAATTTAATAAAACCATATTTCACCGCTGATATAGCAGGTTGGGCAAGAGGTTTTGTTGATACAAACCACTGCTTTGAAAGTAAAGGCTCAATAACTGTATTACATCTATAGCAATGTCCCAATACAAGCTGATAATCTTCTTCTTTTTCTAAAAACCCCTGTGATTTTAAATCCTCTATTACTCTTTTTCTTGCTTCAAATCTATTAAGACCTGCATAGCCTCCTGCTTCATCAGTCATTTTACCTTTTTCATCTATTACCTTTACAAATGGAAGCTTATGTCTTTTTGCTATCTCAAAATCTGCAAAGTCATGAGCAGGTGTAACTTTTACAGCACCAGTTCCAAATTCTGGATCTACCACTTTGTCAGCAATAATAGGAATTATTCTTCCTATGAGAGGCAATTTGATTTTTTTACCAATTAAACTACTGTATCTTTCATCTTCTGGATGAACTGCTACTGCTGTATCTCCAAGCATGGTTTCTGGACGGGTGGTAGCAACTGTAATATATCCACTTCCATCTTCCAGAGGATACTTTATATACCAGAGTTTTCCCGCAACACTTTCAAATTCTACTTCGAGATCTGCAAGAGCCGTTTGACATCTCGGACACCAGTTAATAATATAATCACCTTTATAAATCAAACCTTCTTCCCAGAGCTTGACAAAAACTTCTCTAACTGCTCGGGTTAGTCCTTCGTCCATAGTAAATCTTTCACAGAACCAGCTACAGCTTGCTCCCAATTTTTTAAGCTGATTTATAATTCTGTTACCATATTGAGCTTTCCATTCCCAAACCCTTTCCAAAAATTTTTCTCTCCCCAAATCGTATCTTGTAAGCCCTTCCTTGGCTATTTCCCTTTCAACTACATTTTGAGTTGCTATTCCTGCATGATCTGTCCCAGGAACCCACAATACATCATAGCCATCCATTCTCTTATATCTCACCAAAACATCCTGAAGAGTATTATTCAAAGCATGTCCTATATGCAAAGCACCAGTAACATTAGGAGGTGGAATAACTATGGAAAACTTTGGCTTGTTTTTGTCATAAGTAGGTTCAAAATATCCCCTTTTTTCCCAAATTTCATACCATTTTTCTTCAATTTTTTTAGGATCATAACTTTTCTCTAAAATCTCCGGTTCCAATGCTAACCCCCTCCTTTTACCAAAATTTGAGTTCCCAGACCCTCATCAGTGAAAAGTTCTATAATCAAACTGTGTGCTATTCTTCCATCTATAATATGAGTTTTTTTTATTCCTGATAAAAGCGCCTTTCTTGCACTTTTTAGTTTAGGTATCATTCCTCCTTTTGCTATGCCTTTTTCTATAAGACTCTCTATCTCATCAACATAAAGAGTGGATATAAGTTCTCCTTTTTCATCTTTTACTCCTTCCACATCAGAGAGATAAATTAGCTTTTCTGCAGATAAAGCTCCTGCAAGAGCTCCTGCCACAAGATCTGCATTTATGTTATAAGCCTCACCCTCAGGTCCAACCCCCACAGGAGCTATAACAGGAATAAAGTCATTTTCAATAATGGTATACAAAATTTCTGGATTAATTTTTTTAACCTTCCCCACCCTTCCGATATCAATAATTTCTGGTGGTCTATCTTCTCCACTATACTTATAAATAGTCATTTTTTCCGCTAATATGAGATTACCATCTCTTCCTGAGAGACCAACAGCTTTTCCTCCTGCCTTGTTAATAAGACCCACTATATCTTTATTAACTGTTCCCACAAGCACCATCTCAACTACATTCATAGTTTCTTCGTCTGTTACCCTCTGTCCCTCAATAAATATAGGTTTTAACCCCATCTTTTTCATAACATTATTTATTTGAGGTCCTCCTCCATGGACGATTACAGGTCGAATACCTACATATTTCATTAACACTATATCCTGAGCAAAAGCGGATTTTAAAAACTCATCCACCATAGCATGACCACCATATTTAATTACCATGATCTTTTTATAAAAGTCCCTAAAATAAGGAAGTGCCGAAATCAAAATTTGAGCTTTTTCATGAATTTTTGTATTCATAATACCTGCTCTACCAAAGAGCTGGAGCGTGAACAATATAACACTTCAAAGACCTTTCACCCACTGCTTTTACTCCGTGCACTTCTTTAGGGCTAATAACAATCACATCCCCTTCTTTTACACTTTTCCATGATTCTCCTAAGAACACTTCTGCAGAACCTTCTAAAATAAAAATAGTGTCTACCTCTTTTTCATGAGTATGAAGCGGGATTTCAACCCCAGGTAAAACTTCCAGAACAGTAATACTCAATTCAGGATGTTTTTCTTTGGTAAGAATATAGCCTATTTTAACTCCTTTAAATTTTGGATGTGGTTTCATCTCCAAATTATTTAAATTGACAACAAAAGCCATTAACTATACCTCCTGCTTATACATCGCTTTTAATTCTGTATACCACCATATTAGGAAAGTCATCCAGAATTAAATCAAAGTATTGAGAATTGTAATTTCTTAAAATAAACATCTGATTGAAAAGAGTTTTAAAAACTTTTGGTTCTATTATAAAAACCTGTCCCTGACCATTTTTTAGTTTTGTCATTTCAACCACATATCCTTTATCAAAAAATTTTTTTTGATAAAGCTTATCAGGAGTTTTGAGATAAAAATATTTTATATTAATTAACCTGCCAGGAGTAGTTATTATACCATTATTTAAATCTATGGAAATTTTTCCGTTTTCACAGTCAATAAAATTTTTAACTACAATTATGCAACCATCAAGTGCTATAATTCTCCCAAAATTTCCCTTTTTAGCATCAAAGTCATAACTTCCAAAATAGTGAATCCAAGAAAATTTACCGAATAAATCAAAAGTAAAAACCCAATAAACTGGTGTTTCAAATTTTTTAGCATATTTTCCTTGTTTAACATTTTCTACCAAATCCTTTGCTGAAATTCCCTCTTTTAATTTCTCTGCAATGCCAGTTAAACCGTAGTTACTTATAAAGGAAGTGATATGCCAAGCTTCTGCAGGATCAGAGGTGGTAAAACTTCTTGCTATAAAATAAGTTTTTGGAGTCGCCTGAGAACCACCATCGTGAAATGTTGTCCTTCTTGAGTAAAGCTGAAAGGCATAACCATAGTCCCACCAGGTCCAGATGGCACTATTTTCAGGAGTATGCTCTTTAATATAATTCATATCTTTTACTACAGGAGAAAAAACCTTGGGGAAACTGTGAAACCCCAAAACCGGCTTCTGAACCCATATAATTAGGACAAAAACTAATGTCCCCACAAAATGATTAATCACTTTTTGCTTTTCCTTTTCTTCAAAAAGAGTTAAATAAGGCATAAGTTTATTAAAAAATAACGAAATAAGATATCCTATACCTATTCCTATAAAT
>JAGGXL010000026.1 GCA_021163085.1 Thermodesulfobacterium sp.
AAAAGGTTTTAGAAGAAATAAGTTCTTACATAAATCCTGAAAGACATTTAATTCTCACTATAGCAGCTGGTGTTCCTATAAAGTTTTATGAAAAAATACTTCCTCCCAAAACAAAAATTATAAGAATCATGCCTAACACCTGTGCTCTTGTTCATCAAGCTATAAGTGGTATTTCAAAAGGTTCTTTTGCTACCGAGAAGGATTTAAAAATTGCAGAGAGTATTTTCTCAGCTATAGGTGAAACTATACTTGTAGATGAAACCCTTATGGATGCAGTAACAGCTCTTTCTGGGAGTGGACCTGCTTATGTAGCTTTATTTATAGAGGCTCTTGTTGACGGAGGAGTAAGAACTGGTCTTCCAAGGGTAATTGCAGAAAAACTCTCTTTACAAACAGTTTTTGGAACAGTAAAACTTATGCTTGAAACAGGAAAGAATCCTTATGAAGTAAAAAGTATGGTTACCTCTCCAGGAGGAACAACCATTACCGCTATGCAAGAATTTTACGAAAAAGGATTCCCAGGAACAATAATTTCTGCGGTTTATAAGGCATTTTTAAGGAGTAAAGAGTTAAGCGAAGTTCTCAGTTAAGAGTTTGCCATTTTCCAATTTTAAAATAATATCTCCCACCTTTGAAGCAAAATGTGTATCATGCGTGGCTATAATGATAGTTGATTTCCCTCTCTCTTTAATTTGAAGAAGAATTTTTTTAACTATTTCTGTATTTTCCATATCGACAAATGCTGTTGGTTCATCTAAAAAAATAAACTCAGGTTCTATCACTATTGCCCTTGCAATTCCCATTCTTTTTGCTTCACCACTTGAAAGGGTTAAAGCGTCCTGCTTTTTTTTATGTGTTAATCCTACGAAATCGAGAACTTCTTCTACTCTGGAAACAATTTCTTTTTTCTTTAACCCTCTTATTTTTAGTCCATAAGCCACATTGTCAAAAACTGAAGCATTAAAAATTCCCACTTCGGGAAATACATAAGTTATTTTTCTAAAAAGATTTATATCTTCAGGAATACGCTTTTTATCTGAGTTAAGATAAAAAACTTCTCCTTTATCAGGAGTCTCAAGAAGAGCACATATTTTCAAAAATGTAGTTTTACCACTTCCATTAGGTCCCATAATCACATAAATCTCTTTTTTATCAAAGACAAAAGAAAGATCCCTTAAAATAGGTCTACCATTGTATATTTTCCAGATTTTAGAAACTATAAGTTCTAAAGTCATGTAATATTAGCAGGAACTCCTTTTTTCTGAATAAAATAAAGTGTAGTATTGATTAAAAAAGATATGGTAAGAAGTATTATACCTAAAGCAAGGGCAAGTTCAAAGTTACCCTTATCAGTCTCCAGAGCTATGGTAGTTGTCATAACTCTTGTATAACCTGCTATATTTCCTCCCACAATCAAGATAGCACCTACCTCAGCCATAACTCTCCCAAGTCCTGCTATAACTCCTGCAAGAATTCCATATCTTGCCTCTTTTATTATGGTTAAAGCTACTTGAAAAGGAGTTGCTCCAAGAGTTTTAGCAGTAAGCTTTATTATGGGATCAACTTTCGTGATAGAAGCTTGAGAAAGGGCTGTAACTATGGGAAAAGCCAGCACGAATTGTGCAATTATCATAGCAGTAGGAGTATAAAGCAAATACAAAAATCCCAAAGGACCACTTCTTGAAAAAAGCATATAAAGAAAAAGCCCTACAACAACAGGAGGAAGCCCCATACCCGTATTTAAAAAAACTATAACAACGTTTCTACCAGGAAATTTCTTCATCCCCAGAAAAGCTCCCAAAGGAATACCAAAAATGGATGCTATTATAAGTGCTGAAATAGAGACTTTTAAGGAAAGAGAAATAATTTCAAGAAACTCTCTGTCCAAATTAATAATAAGAAAAAGCGCCTTTTTAAAAGCTTCTATCAAAAATTCCATAAACTATTCAGCATTCGGTATAAAAAGTTGATTTCCAAATTTATCCCTAAATGAGCCTATAAGTTTTTGCCCTTCGGTTGATGTAATCCAGTTAATAAACTTCATTGCTTCTTTATAATTTCCATGAGGATGTTTTTTTGGATTTACTACCATGACACTATACTGATTGTATAAAAGTGGATCCCCCTCAAAAAGGATTGTTAAATATTTCAGACGATCTCTTACAGCAAGCCATGTTCCTCTATCAGTAAGGGTATAGGCGTCTTTTTCGTTCGCCATAAATAAAGTTTTTTCCATTCCTTGCCCGGCTTCTAAATACCAAGATTCACCTTTTGGATTGATACCTACTAAATTCCAAATTTTTAGCTCCTTAAAATGGGTTCCTGAATTGTCTCCACGAGACACAAAAAGCGCTTTTGTGTTGGCAATTTTCTTGAAAGCTGAAATCACACTTTTAGAAATTCTCACCTTAGCTGGATCACTTTTTGGACCAACAATAATAAAATCATTGTAGCAAACCTCTTTTCTATTAACAAAATAACCTTCTTTAACTGCTTTAATTTCAAGTTCTTTTGCATGAACAAAAACAACATCTGCATCTCCTCTTTTACCCATCTCAATAGCAGCTCCTGTTCCTCTTGCTATCACCTTTACTTTAATTCCTGTTTTTTTCTCAAAATAAGGTAAAAGATATTCTAATAATCCTGAATTCTCTACTGAAGTAGTTGTTGCAAGAATTAATATTTTTCTCTCTGCAAAGCTCAAGTTTACTAAAAAGAAAAAGAGCAAAAAAACAATAGAAAAAAGGCTTTCCCATATCATTTTGTTTTTTTTCCTAAATTAAAACTTAAATTTTTTATCTCCTTTTCTAAAAAATTTTTAAAACGCCTGTAAAGTTTTTTAAACTGCCTCAAAATTTCTTCTCCCTCTGGAGTAAGTTTAGCACCTCCACCCCCTTTTCCTCCCACCTTTGTAATTACCAGAGGATTTTTAGCCTGTCTGTTCATGGATTCAATGAGATCCCATGCTTTTTTATAAGATATATTCATAGCCCGCGCTGCTTTAGAAATAGAACCGTATTTTTTAATTTTTTCAAGAAGTTCGGCTCTTCCCATACCAAAAAAAGTACTACCCTCTCCCTCTATCCATATCTTTCCTTTTAACCTAAAACCCTCTTTTTTATTGCTCTCAACAATATAAAACCGATGGTGATCCTTCTCAGGATTTTTCTTCATAAAAGTTTATTTTATTAAATTCCCTCAAAAGCTCAAGGCAGAGAAATCAGTCTTATTTCAGATACAGCTTTTATCATTCTATCTGCAAAAATATCCCCAGAAGGAATCAAAATAAATTTACCTCCCCTTTCAATAGAACTTTGATTCACTGTATCAGCAATAAATATTTTTTCTTTGGATAAAAAAAGCTCTCCTAAGGAAAAGACACTTCTATATCCATCAATTCCATAAACAATTATTGCTTTATTAAAATCCCTATCGGGATTTAACTCTTTTATGACATCTTTCAAATCTATACCTTCAAATTTTTTTATTCCATAATATCCTCTTCTTTCTCCTAATACCTTTACCTCAATTTCCAATCTTTTCCCCTCTAATAAATCCAGAATTTCTTCAACCTTAACACCGTTTTTAGATACAATTATCCTATCTGAATAAAGATTCTTTAGCTTTTTCCAAATCATAGATTTATCCAGTTCAACCACTTTAATAGTTGTCACACCCTCTATACATCTATCTGTATAAAAATCATCTACAACAACAAGCTTAGGCAGTTCTATCTGTCTTTCAAGCTGATTTAAAATTGTTTTATAAAATTTTTCACTATGACATTTATTACAATTTAAAAAATGAGGTTTCACAGGCTTATAAGCATAAGCTATTAAAACTTTTTCTGGATTTCTGTAAAAAATTTCTCCCCAAGAGATAAAGACTTTTTTCCCTTCTTTATTCTCAATTACAATACCAGTATCAATCAGTTTTGAAAAACCTTTACCCTTTTTTTGAATATGAGATAACTCTAAAAGATCTCTTAAAGATATTCCTTTATAAACAAATGCACCGTGATATTTACCATCATTTGTCACCTCAACCAAAGTTATTTCATAAGGTGTAAATTTTCCCAAATCTTGAAGATTAAGTTTAACACGTTTTTTTACTGCACCCTCTATGATCAAAGTTTTCTCTTCTTCAAGCAATTTTTCATACTTCTTAGCATAGTTTGCATCTTTATAGAGAGATTCTCCATATATATTCTTACCGAACTCTTTTATAATCTTTTGTCCTCTTTCTGAGGCCAAAAAGTCGATAAACTTACTGGCATAAACATTACAATTAATTTGACATAAAGCATGATAAACATTTATAAGAAGCTTATCTCCTTTAAAAAACACTTTCAAATTAGGCAATTTATTTCTCATCACTATCCAAGTGCTACTATCGGTCATAAAATATCCTTTTTCATCATTTGCTATTTTAAGAGTTTTTGACATAAAAGTTTTGGTAACCACATACCAGCTTCCCTGTGGAATTATTCCAGCCTTATGCTATATTTGCATCTCTTTTTTATGAGTACCAGAGTTGTCACCCCTTGAGAAAAATTTAGCTTTAGCCTTAGCTATTCTTCTGTAAGCCTCAATGACACTTTGACTTTCTGCAACTTTTGCGGGATCATCCCAGGGTCCCACTATATAAAATTTGTTAGAGGCTATTAAAGTTCTTCTGGTAGCCCATCCTTCAGCTACTGCCTTTTTTTCGGCATCAGGAGCATGAACCAGAATCAAATCAACTGCTTTTTCTTTTAATAATTTCAAAACCTTGCCGCTACCTGCTTTTATCCAGCAAATGGAAACATTATGATCTTTTGCAAACTCCTCAGCAAGCACCCTCAACAAACCCAGTTCTCCTGGACTTCCAGTTGCAACATAAATTCTGTTTTGTCCCTTTCCATAAATTTCATTACATTTAAGCTGTGCATTTAACTTTCCAATTGAAGTTAGAAGAAAAATTAACAGAATAAATATAATTTGCTTTAATCTACTCATTTTATCCACCCCTTTATAAATTTTGTAGTTGAACTTTTAGCATAGCGTTATTTTCAGTTATAAATAACGATAACCATATGGTTATATATAGATAAATAT
>JAGGXL010000007.1 GCA_021163085.1 Thermodesulfobacterium sp.
CTGCCTCTTTGGGAGTTGCCTTTTATCCTCAAGATGGTGAAACAGTTTCTGAACTTCTTGGAGCCTGTGAAATGGCGTTAAAGATAGCTAAAAACAAGGGCAAAAATACTTGGGAGATTTTTAATAAAGAGTTTATTAAAGAATCTAAAGAAATTAGTCGTATCAAAAAATTGCTAGAAATGGCAATTTTAGAAAAAAAAGTTCTTCCTTATGTTCAGCCAATTTTTGATTCAGAAAAAAGAACTATAATCGGTGGCGAAGTTCTTTTAAGAATCGTTGATGAAAAGGGAGAAATAATTAAAGCAGGAGAGATTATAGAAATTGCTAATGAAAAAGGCTACATTGATAAACTTGAGGAGATAGTTTTTGAGAAAATTAATAATGAAAAAATTTTAAAACTATTTAAAAATAGATACTTATTTATAAATAAAACTTTGAAAGGAGCAAAAAAGATAAAAGCACTTATAGAGGAGGTTGAGATTTTAAAAGAAATAGTTAAAAAATACGAAGTTTATCCAGTTATTGAAATTACTGAATATTCATTTATTGAGCATATAGATTTATTGTCTCCTTTAACCCGAGCTATAAAAGAAGAAAAAGTATATCTTGCCATAGATGACTTTGGAGTAGGTTATGCCTCTTTTTCTTATTTATTAAATGCTGAAATTGATTTTTTAAAAATAGATGGCTCCATTGTTAAAGAAATTTTAAAATCAAAGAAACATGTAAGCTTGGTAAAGGCAATAAATTTTATGGCTAAAGAGCTTGGAATTAAAACTGTAGCTGAGTTTGTAGAAGAAGAAAGACTTGCAGAGTTGTTATACATTCTTGGAATGGATTATTTACAAGGATTTTATTTAGCTAAACCTATGCCTTTAGAAGAACTTGAAAAATTAATCAAAAAATCTTAGAACTTAAAAAGTATTTGTAAAAAACCGTAATTAAGATTACTGGCTTTTCCTGTTTTTTTAATAAATTTTCCAGGAATAAAGGTTGAGTATCCTATAAATGCATTTATCCTTTTATTAAAAATTTTTTTCCATATAAAATCTATTTCATGTCCCAGTTCTGTTCCTGTATTACCTGTTTTATCTCTTCTCCAGATTCCGCCAGAAGAATACCATGCATCTTTCTCTTTATCCAAAGTAAAATAGTGATATTCAATTCTTAGACTTTGTTTTTTTGAAGGGTGCAAGACTAGATCTACTCTGTGCTCTCTTAGATTTCTCCAAAAACAGAGATTCATCCATCCATAAAGAATTGTATCTGCACCGCTAAATATAGCATCAAAGGTTTCGTGTTTACCATCTTCAGGATTTTTATCTCCAGAACCCACTACATACTGAGCAATAAGTTGTGGTTTCAAAGGTAGGTCCAAAAATGTATAACCAAGAATAAAAACCAAACCATAAGCAGAAATTCTATCCCCAGCATATGTGCCAAGTTCTTTTACTAAAATTATGTCATAATTCCAGGGGTTATTTTTACCTGTAAGTCTCATCCCAATAAAATGAATATAACTATTGCCTGTTTTTTTCTCTCCTTTTACTTTTCCTGAGGTATCAGCTTTGTAAATCCAGAAGAATTCAAAAGGTGTATTTTTAAACTTATTATATAAAGCTATAGCAGTAACTCCATTATAAGTTTTATTAGGCCAGATATGTGGATTGTGATGTATATATCGCCCTATTATAAAGTTGGTTTTAGTTATTTTGTTATTATAAATAATTCTTAAAGCATCCCATCTGTATCTACCAGTATTTCCCCACTCTCCAGGACCAAAAATTCTTTTATTTCCAAAAAGTAAATGCTGTCTTCCCAATCTAATTTCTAAATTTTTATTTACTTTGTATTCTAAATAGAATTCATTTATATCAAAAGGATCATGATAAGGGTTGTTTTTATCTTTATAATGTTCATCTGATACTGGGGAATCTATAATTTCTGAATCCTGAAGCTGAAAGTGAAAAGAAAAATTTTTAGAAAAATTTAAGTTAAAATTAACTCTTAATCTTGATAAAAGAAAACTTTGCTGTGATTTGTATTTTGGATTTAAAATATTATAGTTATCATAAAATTCATAACGAATACGATAATTTCCATCTATATTTAAATTAGCTCCAAAGGAAACATTTTTTAAAATGCCAAAATTTATGCCCAAAATTATCCATAAAAAAAGAAAAATATTTATAACTATCAATTTCTTTTGTAAGATCAATTTTTATTTTTTAAAACAGTTTTTTAATAATAATCAGATAATATGGAAGATTTTTCCATAAAAGCTTAATTCCTACTCCAATAAGTATGATTCCGAACATTTGTTTTATCCACTGAGATTTCATTTTTTCTTTCATTACTCTTGCTCCTATTTGAGAGCCTATTATTACTGCAATAGTGGTAAAAATCATCAAAGGCATATTAAAGTGTCCTGTGGTTATATGTCCCAGAAACCCTGAAAAGGATGAAAAAATAACAATAAAACTATTTGTTGCAGCTGCTATTTTGGTCTCATAACCGATAGCAATCATTAAGGGAACAAATAAAAATCCACCTCCAATACCGAGCATACCTGCTATAAGTCCTATAAAAGCCCCACCAATAATCATTAAAATCAGTTTCAATTTATAGGGATAAAATTTTTTCTGTTGCCTTGATGAAGAAAATAACATTTTTAGTCCTGCAAACCATATAGCTATTAT
The DNA here is from genome assembly GCA_021163085.1 of Thermodesulfobacterium sp. Lineage (GTDB taxonomy): Bacteria > Desulfobacterota > Thermodesulfobacteria > Thermodesulfobacteriales > Thermodesulfobacteriaceae > Thermodesulfobacterium. The sequence continues at coordinate 2,700 of JAGGXL010000007.1, forward strand.
AAAAAATAGCATTAACAATTTTACAGGAATAAATTCTGTTAAATAAGCACCTATCGGAGCACTTAAAGAGGAAGAAATTAGAAGAGGTAAAGCCCCTTTTATGTCCACCATCTTTGCTTTCAAGTAATATATAGCAGCTGAGAGGGCAGTGATTCCGTTTAAAAGTAATCCTGTTGGAATAGCAACAGTTTTAAAATCATATCCTAACCAATAAAATACAGGTATATAAAGAAGTGCGCCTCCTAATCCAAGCATAGAAAATATAAAAGAGAGAACCAAAACAGAAAAAGTGGCAAGAATTAACATAAGCAATTTTTTTTTATTTTTCAAATCCTTCAGTATAGCCTGCACAATCAATGCAGACTTTTTTCTCTCCAAGAATTCTTATATAAGGTATAGAAACCCATTCTCCACAGATGTCACAGATAGTAGAACCAAGAACTTCTTCTGGTGGTTCAAAATTTGTATCTTTTACAGGACTTATGAAAAATATTTCATCTTCCAGCGCTTCAAGCACTATATTGATAACTTCCATAGCTTCTTCATCTGGAATTTCTGTAGGAGGAATCCCGGCTGCTCTCTTTTTCATAAAAGCAGTATTAGCAAGTTTTTCTTTTAACTTTCCATTATAGGCTATACGAATTTCTTTCCAATTTTTAATATCTATAAGAGTAAAAGCAAGCTTTCCTTTCAAGGTTTTTATCAGATTTCCTTTACCTATAGAACAACCAGTTGCTACCTGAACACCATCAGCAAAACATACAGCACCATGGGCATGTCCAACTTCAATAAGACAATAAAGAGAGCGTGTTCCTGTTCTTTGTGTTTTAAGTTCTCTTAAGGCAATAAGACCTGCTCTTAATCCTAAAACAGAGGCCCAGCACTTATGTCCGTGAAAATCAAACAACATTTTTAAAAGTTCTTTTTTTATTTCCATATAACACCTCCTTTTTGATTAAAATTAGAAGAAAAAGCCTTATCTTTTATCTTTTCAATAATAGATAGGATTAAAAACCTTTTAAAAAGGTCAGAGTCATCAAGACTATAAAAAATTCGAGTGCCTTCCCTTCTCATTTTAACTAATCCAGCATCTTTCAAAATATTTAGATGAAAGGACACTTTTGGCTGACTCATTTTTAAAATTGAAACAATTTTACACACACAAAGTTCTCCATTCTCAAGGAGTGCTAATAATTTTAATCTTGTCTCATCTGAGAGAGCTTTAAAAATTTTCACTAAATCACTTATACTCATAAAAAATATAAAAATTTTTTGATATATTTTAATAGCAAATTAAAGAAAAATCAAGTAATTAATAAAAAAATTTTTATAAATTTATTACTTTTGTTTTTTTAGTGAAAGAATAGCAAAACTGTGGTAAAGTAATAAGAATTTAAATAAATGTTCAGGTTAAAAGGTGTGTAAAATGTTCAGTTATAAAGTTCTTTTTATAGATGTAGGTAAATTAAAATGGGAGATAAGAGAATATAAAATTCCTCCTTATTTAGGTCCTGTAGACATAGGAGTTAAGATTCACTTAGAAGAGATAGAAAGCTGGAAATATGATGTTTTTAGCCCACAAAACATTTTATTTCTTGGAACGGGTCCTTTTGCTGGAGGCAAAATTTTTGGAACTCACAGATTGGTGGCAGTTTTTAGAAGTTTAGAAAGTTTGGGGCTTCATGTTTCTGAAGCTGGTGGAGTAGGTTATAAATTTATAGGTTCTGGTGTAAATGGACTTGTTATTTTGGGTAAAAGCGAAAAACCTCTTCTTATTTTTGTAGAAGGAAAAGAGAAAACTAATGTCAGGTTTGAAAAAGTTAGTATGGAAAACTTAAATAGGATATATGAGGGCTACGAAAACTATTTTGGAGCCTATGCTTTAACTAAGTGGTTGTTAGATATTTACAGCGAATTTTTTAGCGAAAACAATGCCAGAGCAGTTGTAGTGGGACCTGGAGCATGGCAGACAAGATTTGGTTCTCTTGTTTCTATAGATGTAAATCCTCAATTAAAAAATTTAATTATAGGAAGCGAAGATTTTGCAGGAAGAGGAGGTGCAGGTTCGGTTTTAGCTCAGGCGCATAATGTAGCAGGAATAATTGCAGGTGGAAAAATCAAACCGGAGCTTCCAGAAGTATTTACCAACATTAAAAATTTTAATGAATATTTTAAAAAGATTACAGGAAGAGAATTTTTCAGTGCAGTTAATATGGCAACAACTAAATACAGATTTGATCCTAAAACAGGAGCAGGAGGAACTTTTGGCTCTAACTATCCCTATTATAAAGAATGGCTTCCAACTTTTTGTTATAATAGTATTTATTTAAAAAAAGAAATAAGAAGGAAAATTTCAGATATAATTTTAAGAAATTACTGGGGACCTTTTAAAGAAGAAACTTTTGTAAAAACCAGAAGCTGGAAAACCTGTGGAGAACCATGTCCAGTTGCCTGCAAAAAAATTTGGAAGAGAAAAAAGGTAGACTATGAACCTTTTCAGGGAGTAGGTCCTTTAATAGGAATTTTTGATCTTAAAGAAGTCTCTAAAATTGTTGAGATAATAGATAGTGCAGGGCTTGATGCTATTAGCACAGGACATATAATTGCTTTTCTTTTAGAGGCTGTAAATAAAGGTTTGCTGTCCTGTGAAGAGGTAGGTATATCTACACACCCTAACCTTGATCCTTTAACCTTAAATCCTGAAAAATGGCGTGTAAATGGAGTTTTAGCTATAGAAATCATTCAGAATATGCTTAACAAAAAAACTCAAGTTTTAAAAGATATTGCAGAGAAAGGCTTAAGAAAAGCAATTAAAAAATTAGATGAAAAATATGAAACAAGGATTGAAAAAGCTGGAATGTCTTTTAGAGATATAGCTCTTTATCAACCTTATGGAGAAGAAGGGTATATGACTCCTAATTTTTACTGGACTCTTGGTTTTTTTGTCCCTATTTTTATATCTGGAAAATACTGGACGGAATATAAGTTAACTTTTACAGAACCTGAGGAATTTGTAAAACTTGTTTACGAAAGGGCAATTAAAGAACTTGCTATTTCTAATGCAGGTTTTTGCAGATTTCATAGAGGATGGGCTGAAAATCTACTTGGTAAATTTTATGAAAATTTGGGAATAGAAGGATTTGAGAAGAAAATAAAAGGCATTTATAAAAATATAGCGATATATAATATTAAAGCAGGTGCTATTCCTAACCCTTTAGAGGGAGAGAAATCTATAGATATTTTTAGCACTTTAGCAGAAGAGTTGCAGGTGCAGAGATGGGCTATGAAGTTTTCTAAAAATAAAAGAAGAGCTTATCAAGAGTGGTTTGACAGGTTTTTTCTTACATATATTTATTATTTAGAACTGGATCTTTCTATGTTTCATTAATAATAATTTATTAATAATTTACAAAAATTTTCAATAAAAATTAAAAAAATAAAAAAGAAATTCATAAAATGCTTTATAAACCGGATATATTTACAAAATCCTTTTATAGTTATTTTTGCTTTTTTATTAATTTTAGATATAATAAATATTACAAAATATCACTAAAGGAGGTCAGCTATGTTTAGTTTAAAAGAATTAAGTAGACGTGATTTTCTCAAAATATGCACTATTGTGACAGCTACAATGGGATTACCTCATACAATGGTAGATAAAGTAGAAGCAGCATTAAAAAAAGGTCCTAAACCCACAGTTATCTGGTTGCACTTTATGGAATGTACAGGTTGCACAGAAGCACTTTTAAGAGCCTCCCATCCTCCACTTGGTAGGCTTCTTCTTGATATTATTAATTTAGAATATCACGAAACTCTTATGCCAGCTGCAGGGAAACAAGCAGAAGAAGTTCTTCATCAGACAATGGAGAAATATAAAGGAAAGTATATTTGTGTAGTAGAGGGAGCTGTTTCTACAAAGGATGGAGGAATTTATTGTAAAATAGCTGGAAAACCTGCTATTGAAATTTTAAAAGAGGTTACTAAGGATGCTATGTTAGTTATTGCCTATGGAACATGTGCTTCTTTTGGTGGAGTTCAGGCAGCGAGTCCTAATCCAACAGGTGCAGTAGGAGTTAAAGATGTAATTGGAACAGATAAACTTGTAAATATATCCGGATGTCCGCCCAATCCTTATAATTTCCTTGCCACAGTAAGCTATATTTTAACTTTTGGTAAGCTTCCTGAACTTGATGAATTGAGAAGACCCAAATTTGCATACGGAACACTTATTCATGATCACTGTGAAAGAAGAGCTCATTTTGATGAAGGAAGATTTGCAGAAAGATTTGGAGATGAAGGACATAGAAAAGGATATTGTTTGTATAAACTTGGATGTAAGGGACCAGTTACTTACTCCAATTGTCCTGCTATAAGATTTTGTGATGTTGGAGTATGGCCTGTTTCTGCAGGGCATCCATGTATTGGTTGTACAGAGCCTAATTTCTGGGATGATATGGCACCATTTTATGAATCCTTAGGTTAATTGGATAATAACAATTAGGATAAAAATTTTTTAAAATAAGGAGGGTAATTATGGGTAAGAGAATAACAGTTGATCCTATAACAAGGATTGAAGGGCATCTTAGAATTGATGTAGAAGCTGATGGTGGAAGAATAGTAAATGCCTGGGCTTCTCCTCAAATGTGGAGAGGGATTGAAGTTATTTTAAGGGGAAGAGATCCAAGAGATGCCTGTCTTATCAATCAAAGAATTTGTGGAGTTTGTACCACAGTCCATGCTATTGCATCTGTAAGGGCAGTAGAAAATGCTTTAGGAATGGAAATCCCTTTAAATGCTCAATTAGTAAGAAATATTATACTTGCAGCTCATGGCATGCATGACCATATAGTGCATTTTTATCATCTTTCAGCTCTTGACTGGGTAGATATTATTTCTACTTTAAAAGCAGATCCTAAGAAAACTGCAGAACTTGCACAAACCTTATCTGATTGGAAAGGAAATAGTGTAACTTATTTTAAATCTGTGCAAGAAAAACTTAAAGCTTTGGTAGATAGTGGGCAAATTGGTCCTTTTACCAATGGTTATTGGGGACATCCTCAAATGAAACTTTCTCCTGAAGCTAATTTAATGGCAGTAGCACATTATCTTGCTGCTCTTGAATATCAATTTATTCCTAATAAGGTAGCTGCTATATTGGGAGGAAAGAATCCCCATATTCAGACTGTTACAGTTGGAGGAGTTGGGTTAGCTATCGATCCTGATAGTGATTCAGCACTTAATAGAGAGAGACTTGATTATATACGTGAGTTATTGATGCAAGCAAAGGAATTCTTCCAAAAGGTTTATCTTAATGATGTTATAGCTATTGGTTGTCTCTATTCAGACTGGATTAAGATTGGAGGAGGTGTTCCTAATTATTTAGCTGTTCCAGATATGCCTCTTGATACAAAAGGAACTAAGTTTGACTTACCTGGAGGAACTATATTCAATAAAGATCTTGGAACTTTTACACCAATTAAGAGCTTCAATGATCCATACTTTAGAGATAATGTTGCTGAAGATGTTGCTCATTCCTGGTATAAAGATACTGGTCTAAAACATCCTTGGAAAGGTGAAACTATTCCAAATTATACAGATTTTGATCCTGATGGTAAGTATAGCTGGGCTAAAGCCCCAAGATTTAAAGGTGAGCCTATGCAGGTTGGACCTGTTTCTCAGGTATTAGCAGGTATTGCTTCCAAGCATGAACTTACAATGAAATGGGTAAATTATGCGATAGAGAAAGCAAAATCTCTTGGTGTTAATATTGATGTAGATGCATTCCATTCTACTATTGGAAGACACTTGGCAAGAGCAATTAGAGCAGCTGTTCTTGCAGACCTTGCTTTGAAACACCTTGACCTTCTTGAAAAGAACATTGCTAAAGGTGATCTTGAGGTGTGGAATGAAGTAAAATTCCCAGCTGGAGAAATTAAAGGATTTGGATTCCATGAAGCACCAAGAGGAACACTTTCTCACTGGGTAGTTATTGAAAATGGAAAAATCAAAAATTATCAGTGTGTAGTTCCTACTACTTGGAATGTGAGCCCAAGGTGTAGTAAAGGTAAGAAGGGACCTTATGAAGCAGCTTTAGTTGATAATCATCCTATTGTAGATCCTGAAAAACCATTAGAAGTTTTGAGAACCATTCACTCCTTTGACCCATGTATTGCATGTGCAGTTCACATTATAAATGCCAGAGGAAAAGAAGTTAAGAGAGTAAAAGTTATGGCTTGTAGCAGATAGAATTTAATTTTAGACTTTAAATAAAAAAAAGATGGGAGCTTTTTAGCTCCCATCTTTTTTTTTATTTATTATTCTTTATTAAAACGAATTAATTATTTTTCTCTGTACTGTTATTAATTACTTCTTCTATATTTAAAATAGGCAAGACAAGCTCCCTCAGAGGAGACCATACAGGGACCTATTGGATTTTGAGGAGTGCAGGCTTTTCCAAAAAGTTTACATTCTGATGGTTTGCTTAATCCTTTAATTATTCTTCCACAAAGACATTGTGGATTTTCCTTGCCCGAATTAATGGAAATGTTAAAAATTTTTTCTCCATCAAAATTTTTATATTCCGGTTTAATTTCATAAGCACTATTAGGGATCTCTCCTAAACCTCTCCAGGGAAAAGTTTTTCTAATATCAAACACCTCTTTTAAAAACTTTTTAGCTTTAATATTTCCTTCAGGTGTGACAGAGCGGGTATACTGAATTTCAACCTCGCATCTTCCTTCTCTCATTTGTTTAGCTATTAAATAAACAGTTTGAATGAGATCAAGAGGTTCAAATCCTGAAATTACTACAGGTTTTTCATATTTTTTTACTATAGGCTCATAAGCTTTACTTCCGGTAATAGTGCTTACATGTCCAGGACCTATAAAAGCGTCAACAACAGGTTTTTCTTCACTTTGTAAAAGATATTCCAGCACAACAAGAGCTAAAATATGATTACAGACTACCCATAAATTTTTAATTTTTGATTCTTTAACCTGTTTTATAAGGACTGCTGTGTGAGGAGAAGTTGTCTCAAATCCTATGGCAAAAAATATTATTTTCTTTTTGGGATTTTCCATAGCGAATTTAATAGCTTCTATAGCAGAAGAAACAGGTTTTACTTGATAACCTTCGGCTCTTAATTTTAAAAGACTTGTTCTATTTGAACCAGGAACTCTCATTAAGTCTCCATAGGTGCACAAAATTGTGTCTGGCATTTTAGCAAGTTCTATAGCTAAGTCCAGTCTTTCTAAAGCAATAACACATACAGGACATCCTGGGCCATGAATAAAATTTATGTAACCTTTAAGTAGTTCATCAAGGCCATTTCTTAGGATAACATGAGTATGTCCTCCGCAAAATTCCATTACATTTATAGGCTTGCCATATTTTTCTACTTCTTTTTTGATAAGATTGACTAAATTTTTTACTCTTTCAGGGTCTTTAAATTTATTCCACAGGTTGTTGAGAGTGTCTGAGTAACTCATCCCAATACCTCAAGCTTTCTTGTGCTTCTTTTTCACTTAGTTTTTGTATAGCAAAGCCAACATGAACTAAAACCCAATCTCCTTCTTTAACAGGTTCAGGTAAAAGATGAAGAGATATTTCTGTTTTTACTCCTTGTATTTCAGCTATTGCTGTCCATTCATTTTTAATTTCTATTATTTTATAAGGATAAGCCAAACACATCTTGTTACCCCCCGGATTTATATCTTTTATAAACATGAATTATTCTTTGCAAAGCAGTAATGTGGGTAAAAATTGCAATGAATAGTAAAAGAGGTATACATAAATTAAAAATTAAAGCAATAATCAATAGAGTAATTCTTTCAAAACGTGTTAGAAGTCCTATTTTACATTCAAAACCGACTCCTTCTGCTCTTGCTCTGGTGTAACTAACCATGAGAGAGCCAGTTATAGATAAAAAACTTAATAAGACACCATAAATTGAATCTTGAGTTAAAAAATAGTAAGTGAAAGCCAAAAATAAGAAAATTTCTCCATATCTGTCAAGGACTGAATCCAAAAAAGCACCAAAAGATGTTACCTTTTTAGAGTATCTTGCAAGCAAACCATCTATAGCATCAAAAGGAGCAAAAAGAAAAAGAAATATCCCACCAAGTAAAAGTTTTCCATAAGCAATAAAAATAGAACTTATTATGAATCCTGTCAAACAGGTTATGGTAATGGTATTGGGATGAATACCCCAAGAGGCTAAAATTTTAACTATAGGTAAAAGAATGGGTTGAGAAATATTTCTTATAGTTTCATTAAAAGTTAATTTTGCCATAAAGGTTTCTCCAAAATTCTATATTGCACAGCTTCAACTATATGATGTTTTAATATTATCTCAGATTCTTCTAAATCTGCAATAGTTCTGGAAATTTTTTAATTTTCCCCCATTAAATCTTTAAATTCTACAGGTGAAACTCTTTATTATCTCTTTTTCCATTTCACCCAGGAGGTTATAAAAGGCTACCCTGAAAGACTTTCGAGGCATCCAGATCAGGTAAGAACATGGCTAACTGGAAGAAGAAAACCACCAAGAAAGAATAAGAAGTGGATTGAGGGGGGTTTTAAAGGAAATTTAATTTATAACCTCTGGGAGAATACTTCATGAATACTAACTTTTTAGAATTTAAAGAGAAGATACAGAAGTTTTTTTCTCAAGAAGCACTTTTAAAAAATTTTTAAATATAAAATAATAGACACAACCTTGGTTTATAAACAAGA
>JAGGXL010000101.1 GCA_021163085.1 Thermodesulfobacterium sp.
ACTTGGAGATGAGGGGATTCGAACCCCCGACCTCCGGAGTGCGATTCCGGCGCTCTCCCTCTGAGCTACATCCCCTTATTAATGGGTAGTAGCTTTAGCTTTAATTTTGACTTGATTAAATTTTTGGAAAAGTTTGGAAATTTTATTTGATACTTTTTTCCAGTGAAAAATACCCTTATTTACACCTTTATGAAAAAGACTCTGGACTAATCTTAATTGTTCTTCTGCTTTTCCTAAATCTCCTTCTTGCAAATAATTTAAAAACTTCTTTATTTCAGTTTTAACCCTGCTTTTAAAAGCCTTATTTCTTAATCTCCTCTTTTCACTTTGTCTAAGTTCTTTTTTAGCTGATTTGTGATGTGGCACTCTCTTTCCTCCTAATTCTTAGTTGTCCCTACAATTTAATAATACATTTTAAATTTGTCAAGTTTATGTATAGCTTGGTTATTTTTAGAAAGTAGTTTAAGCAATTTTACAAGCTCTTGACATCTCTATCAATTTTTTTATTCTAAAAATAAGTTTATTAACTTAAACGGAGGTTGGAATTATGGAACCAAAAGTGTTAGCTATTTTAGGTCAAACTGAAGCTGGAAAAGCCACCTTTTGTGAAAACCTATGTAAATTATGTGGAGAAACTATTAAAAATCCTAAAAAAGAACCTCTTTATTATCTTAAAGTATACGGTTTGAAATATAAAAATATCCCTTTTTATCTTATCTATACACCGGGAGATGAAAATTTTATAGGAGAAATAAAATGGGCGTTAAAGGTAGCTGATGCTGCTATTCTGTTAATTGATACTACTGCACCTTTAAAATACCACAACATCCGTGTAGTTGAGTTTGCTCAAAATGAAGGAATCCCTGTATTTATCTTTCTAAATAAAGTTGATGGTATGGAAAAATCTAATATAGAAGAATTTCTCTCTAACTTAAATAACACTTTAGAAACTTCCCAAATTCCTATTACCTATGCTTTTAAAAATTCCGATAATCTTTTTTTGGTAGACCTGGTTGAAGAAAAAGTATTTATAGAAGAAGGTTCTAAAATTAAATATCAAGATGTTCCTGAAAATTTTAAAGATAAAATGGCAGAAATTAAAGAAAAACTTATGGAATCTGCTGCCGAAAGTTCTGATGAACTTATTGAAAAATATTTAGAAGAAGGAAAGCTCGAAAAAGAAGAAATTTTAGAGGGATTAAAAGAAACAGTTAAGAATGGAAAAAATCTCAACTTCGTATTTGCAGGTTCTGCTAAAACCGGTGCTGGCTTAATAACATTTCTGGAATATATGTATCATCTTGCTCCTTCTTATAGACTCAAATTGGAAAAAGAAAATATAGAACATCCTTCTGTTGGTTTTATTTTTAAAAATTACATTGACCCTTATGCAGGAAAACTTTCCTATGGAAGAATCTTTAAAGGTACTTTTACCTCAGATGGAATAATATATACTTCTTCTGGAAAAGAAGAAAAGTATACCCAGATATTTATACCTAAAGGAGATACTATAGAGCAGGTTAAAGAAGTTGGAGAAGGAGAAATAATAATTTTCTCTAAGGTTGAAGCTCTCTCCACAGGGGATACATTTTCAAACTCCCCTATCTCCACAGGTTTTAGTGTTCCTGAAATGCCATTTCCTATGATTACTATGGCTCTTCATCCTGAAACAAGAGCTGATGAGGACAAAATAAGTGGAGCAATTGCTAAAGTAAAAGAAGAAGATCCTTCTATAGTATTTAAAAGAGATGAAGAAACAAGAGAACTTTTAATCTCAGGAGTAGGACTCCCTCATATTGAAAGAACAATTGATAAATTAAAAGAAAAGTACGGAGTAAAAGTGAAACTAACTACTCCTAAAATTCCCTACAGAGAAACCATTAAGAAACCTGTTCAGGGTGTAATTTACAGGCATAAAAAACAAACTGGTGGAAGAGGACAATTTGCTGAGGTTCATTTCCACCTCTTCCCCTTAGAAAGAGGAAAAGGGTTTGAATTTGTTGAAACTCTCACAGGAATGAATGTTCCCAGAAATTATGTTCCAGCAGTAGAAAAAGGTGTAAGAGAAGCAATGGAAAAAGGTCCTGTAGCGGGATATCCGGTTGTTGATGTTAAAGTTCAGTTCTACGATGGTAAATCTCACGAAGTTGATTCTTCAGATATGGCTTTTAAAATAGCTGCTTTTCATTGCTTTAAAAAAGGAGTGGAACAAGCTAATCCTGTTATTTTAGAACCCTATTTGGAGCTTGAGATAATTGTTCCAGATGAAAATGTAGGAGATGTAGTTGGAGATTTAAATGCAAGAAGAGGAAGGGTTTTGAATCTTGAAAAACAGGGCAAACATACAAAAATAAAAGCAATTGCTCCTATGGCTGAGCTTCAAAATTATGTAATCACACTTCAGGGTATCACTGCAGGAAGAGGTTATTTTACCACTAAGTTTTCCCATTATGAAGAAGTTCCTTCTTTTATAGCTGAAAAGATAATTGCTGAAAGTAAAGAAGAAAAGGAATCTAAGTGATAAAAGTTGGAATTTTAACCCTTAGCGACAAAGGAAGCAAAGGAGAAAGAGAAGATCTTTCAGGCAAAACATTAAAAGAATTTTGTCAATCTCAGGGGTGGGATGTTATAAAATATACTATCCTTCCTGATAAAAAAATTCAGATTATTAACACTTTAAAAACCTGGGTTGATAAAGAAAATCTTGATTTAATCATCACTAACGGTGGAACAGGGGTTTATCCAAGAGATGTCACACCTGAAGCAACCAAAGAAGTTATAGAAAAGGAAATACCAGGAATTCCTGAATATATAAGGTATATAAGCTATCCTATAACTCCTATGGCTGCCTTAACAAGAGGAATAGCTGGAGTAAGAAAAAATACTTTAATTATAAATCTTCCAGGAAGTCCAAAAGCTATTAAAGAGATTTTTCCTAAGTTAATTTCAATTATTAAACACGCTATAGAAAAAATTAAAGGGGACCCGAGTGAGTGCGCAAGAAATTAAACTTACTCAAATGACCCAGGGTTCTGGCTGAGCTGCTAAATTACCACAAGTTATTTATGCTCATAAGGTCCCTTATTTCAAAGAAGCTAAAAAGTTTATTGAAATGAAAATTATCCATGAAGGGGATTACAATAATTATAAATTTTATTCTGATCTCTTAGAAAATGGGTTGATTTTATTGTATAAACGCTCAAATTCTGAAAATTTTTAATAGCTGTTCCTTCCGAGAAAAAAACTTTTGAGAAAAAAGATA
>JAGGXL010000008.1 GCA_021163085.1 Thermodesulfobacterium sp.
AAGTTAGCAACCGACAAAAATAAATCTTCTTCTTTTATTTCCCGATGGTTGAATCTAAATTCTATTTCTTTAAGATAAAGATGGAAATGATCTAATGGTATTCTTCTTTTAAAATGATTCCTGGCATAATTCCAGAAATCTTCAATAATAGTGTTGCCTTTCGTTTTGTTTTTTTTATTCACAATCACATAACCATTTCTAATAGGCAACCAAATGTAATGAACATAAGGATGATAATCATCAAGATAACAGACACTACCGGGTTCAATATGTAGAGGCATCGAGCGGATCAAGCTATCTGTTTTTGGAGCAAGGAAGGTAACAATCTTCTGCTCCCATTGATATAAACCAAAAATTAAATATCCATTGGCCATTTTCCACTCTGTCTCACTTCTAATACAATAACTGCATATAGCTTCATTTATATCTATTTTTTTATATGAGGCTAATTTCTTCAGTTGTTTTGCTAGATACTCTGTTAGATTATAATAAATATTATAAGGAGAAAGAAGATTCTCGTTATAAAGCTTTATTTGTTTTATTAGATACCATATGGAATGATCATAGATAGCTTGCCTGATTAAAGTGTAAAATTTTTGAGCAGTTTTTAAAGAAACATTTTTAGAATTATAGCGGTATGGCGGAATATCCAAAATAAATGAATGAATCAAGTGAACTATCTCACTAAAGGGTATCTGGAGAGTTTGAAGATAAGTATAAGTAAAATCTTGAAACTTGAAAGAACATCTACCACATTTAAACCGACCATCACTTAAGGAGTATATCTTGCGTTTATATTTACATTTTGGACAGTATCTTCTTTTGCCTTGCCAGCGAAGTTTAACGAAGAACTGCCTGCATTTTTCGTTTCTACTGTCAAGTTCTGAAATTAAGTCCCCCCATAAAAAGCTGTTGTTTTAATATATTATATAATCTCAAATTGTATTCAATAAAAAATACCATAACTTTTATACATTTTTTGGGGTGCGTTTTTTGTTCCCAACCCCCCAAAATACCACAAAAAACGATGCATTTTTTTCACTTCCTGTAAATCTTTATAAAAGCAAGTGTGGACGCCATATACTTTAAATTTGCATTAGTCCAAATCTTACTTAATAAGCTTTTTTTGCAACTATTCCCTCCCAAAATACCACAACTTTTAGGTAATTTTTTAGGTTAGGATTTGAACAAGGGGGTAAATTTGTTATGAATGATTTGTTAAGTCCTAGTGAGGTGAAGAAAATACTGCATTTGAGCGAAGGAACTCTGGGTAACTGGAGGTCGTGCAAGAAACACCTTCCCTACATCAAAGTTGGCAGACGCGTGTTATATCGAAGACGAGATATTGAAAAATTCGTTGAGAGAAGGAGGGGAAAAGTAAGTGAATAACGGAAGAGAAAAGGATAGTTTTTCAGCAATCCCTCAATTGCCACGCTTGGAAAAGGATAATTCCCAAGTCAACCAGGCCAAAACTTTAATTAAAACTTCCGTTGAAATTGTAGGAGAAGATTTAGAAAAGTCCGGGCTTTCATGGCAAGATCTAGAACCTTTAGGCTGGAGTATTACAAACAACAGCCAGGAGCTAAAAGAAACTATTGGTTTTAGCAGTATTGATGGGCAAGACCTTATCCAAGCCACACAGGCAATTCTAAGGATTCCTTATCCAAACACCAACTTTTCACGAGTTAAGCTTTATCCACCTATAGAAGGTGCAAAGTATCTACAACCAAAGAATGTTCCACCACAGCCATATATCTTGCCAGAAATACAAGAACTAAAAAACAAACCACATAAGCCTATTATCTTCACAGAAGGTGAAAAGAAAACACTATGCTTGATAAAACACGAATACTATGCAATAGGACTTCCTGGTGTATGGCAATTTAGAAATAAGAAACAAGGTGAATTATTTTCAAAGGAACTTGAGGAATGGAACTGGAAGGAAAGAACAGTTTATATTTGTTTTGATAGTGATGCTAAATACAATCCAGGTGTTACAAAAGCAGAAATAGAATTGGCATTAAACCTATATGCCAGAGGTGCAAAGGTTCTTATCATTAGATTACCCCAACCAAACCATACGGAAAAAATGGGTGTAGATGATTATATAACCCAGGAAGGCATTGAGGTATCTGAAGAGATATACAACGAAGCTAAACCACTTTTTAAAGCATATCCAGACACATACTACCAGGAAATTATAAAAACCCTTGCCATGTTACAAAAGCAGGGAACACTTTTAGCAGGACAGATTGAACATGCCACAATGTTATTAGCTAAACATTGGAATATTAGAAAAAGCACTATAGAAAAAGACCTGAAAGGTTATTTACCTGTAGAAAAAGAAGAAAAGCAAAGCATCGTTGAAGAATTAGAACCTTGCAGTGAAAGAAGTTAATGAACCAAAGTTTACATTCGTAGGATTAATACCACTGTATGACCCACCAAGAACAGACAGCAAAGACGCCATCCAGGAAGCAAAGAATAAAGGTGTCGAGGTTAAAATGATAACAGGCGATAACATAGCTGTTGCAAGATACATAGCTAAAATACTCAGCATTGAAGGAAACATCTATCCAATAAAAGAGCTAAAAAACGAGACACACGATGAGTATCTCATACTTTCTGAGGTCATAAGCAAAGCCCTTCTAAAAAATTTAAACCTCTCAGAAGAAGAGATAAAAGAGAAAGTCCACAATATTGTTAGTGAAGTCAAAAGGGAGATTGAAGGCAAACTCATCAAGGGAGCGGTAAGAAGACACGAGAGCGAGATAATAAAAATCATAGAAGAAGCCGGCGGTTTTGCTGAAGTGTTGCCAGAAGATAAATACTTCATCGTTGATGAACTGCAGAAAGCCAATCACATCGTTGGTATGACAGGCGATGGAGTAAACGATGCACCTGCTCTAAAAAAGGCAGACACAGGCATAGCTGTGGCAAATGCGACAGATGCAGCAAGGGCAGCAGCCGACATTGTCCTTCTAACCAAGGGATTAAAAGTTATAGTCGATGCTATAAAAGAAGCAAGAATTACCTTTGAGAGAATGAAAAGCTATACAATCTTCCGTATAGCAGAGACGATACGCATCATCATCTTTATGACACTTTCAATAATCGTGTTCAACTTCTACCCTTTAACATCCATAATGATCATCGTTCTTGCTCTGCTTAACGACATACCGATACTTGCTATAGCATACGACAACACGGAAGTAAGAGAGAGACCTGTCAGGTGGGATATGCACGAGATGCTGGTTCTATCCTCTTGGCTTGGTATAGCAGGCGTTTTGAGCAGTTTTACCATCTTCTATATTGTAATGATATACCTAAAACTACACCCACAAGCATTGACCTTCCTGCCACATGTTCCTGCCTGGGTTAATATGAGCAGCAAAGAGTTATGGTACTCATTTGTTCAATCAATATTCTTTGCAAAAATGGTTATAGCAGGGCATGGAACCATATACAACACAAGAATAGACGACTGGTTCTTTAAAAAACCATACCCATCACTAACTCTCTTTCTTGCTACATTTTCAACAAGAGTTATAGGAACAATAATAGCCATCTATGGATTTGGCATCATGACGCCAATAGGTTTCAAATGGGCTTTGTTTATGTGGGCATATGCACTTGTCTGGTTTGTATTTAACGATTTTACCAAGATTTTAGTGATAAAATATTACAGAAGATCAAAAGGGTTAGAAGTGATTTGATTTTAAGTTCAATCTAAACTACAAATAGCTCACATGAAGCTGGCAGATGTTCAGTCCCAAAAAGACGAAAGAAATATACCCCTAGACAAAGTCGGAGTAAAAAACCTTACATGCCCAATAACACTGCTTGGCAGAACAAAACAGCATCAGCATACGATAGCAAAGATAAACATGTATGTTTTAACTTCCAAGCGATTTCAAAGGCACACATATGAGCAGATTTATAGAGATATTAAACGAAAACAGGGAGTGTATAGATATAAGAGAAATTGGCAAAATTTTAAGAGGGATGAGGGAAAAATTAAATGCAAAGAAATCATACATAGAGTTAAACTTTCTCTATTTTATAGAAAAATCTGCTCCTGTAACAAGCATAAAATCGCTGATGAGTTAAGAGTGTGAAGTGAAGGCTTGTGGAGGCGAAAACAACAAAGAAGAGATAACCCTAACCGTAAAAGTGCCTATAACGAGTTTATGTCCCTGTTCAAAAGAGATAAGCGACTACGGAGCACACAACCAGCGCGGCATAGCAAAAATATCAGCGTTTTAAAGGAGTTCGTCTGGATAGAAGAGCTAATAAGCGTGGCTGAGTCTTCTGCAGGCTGCGATATCTACTCTTTGCTTAAAAGACCCGTGAGAAGTATGTAACAGAAAAAGCATACAACAACCCTATGTTTGTCGAAGATATAGCAAGAAACATCACTCAAAAACTCCTTCAAGACAAACGCATCTCACACTTCGAGATAGAAGTTGAAAACTTTGAGAGCATCCACAATCACAACGCATATGCGTTTATAAGCAGATAAGCCATACCCTCTCCCGATTTGGCACTTCCTTCCATTTTTCACAACTTTTCTTCGCTCTAATCTTCTGTATTTCTTATTCTAAAGGGATTCTATTTTTTTCAAATTCTTCCTTCTCAAAAAACTGTAGCGGCATTCTGTTTTTCCTTGACTTCATTTTTCAGATTAAGGAGAAGGGATATGCTACATTGTAGCCTTAAGGTTTGAAAACACAAAAAGAGCTTGAAGATAAGATTGTTGTTCTGCTTCTCTTGAAATTGGAATTTCCCTTCTGATAAGTCAGAGATAAGCTGTGAGTAGGTATAAGGGAAAAAAGCAAAAGAAAAGAGAAACTCTATAATGCAGGAAAAAGAGGAAAAGGGAGAAACTTTTTGAAGAGTTGTCTTGACAAAGGGGCAGCATACTCCGCAAGGAGGAAGAACAATTAAAACAAAACCTATCCTTTGGAGAAATTCGGAGATAGCATAAAAGGCTTGACATTCGAACAATATATGCCTATACTGGCATATATCGGAAGCTGC
>JAGGXL010000134.1 GCA_021163085.1 Thermodesulfobacterium sp.
AAAATAACTCTTTCTTTAATCCTTCTTATCATAAAAATCTTTACCCAAATTTTTATTTATGATAGTTGACTCCTTTCTATTCTTTGGCTAAATTTAAAAGGGAACCTGCAAGTATACAATTTCTTTCTCTTTGGCTCAGCTCTAAAATTGCAGGTATTTCTTCTTTACCCTTTATAGTTATTATTACTTTTTTTTCTCCTTCTAAAAGTGCTTTTCTTATATTTTTTATAATGAAAGTGTCTCCCGGTTCAATTTTGTTATAGTCGTCCTTGTTTTCAAACACCAATGGAAGGATTCCAAAGTTAATTAAATTACTTCTATGTATTCTTGCAAAGCTTTTTGCAAGTTTTATTCTTACTCCGAGATACCTCGGAGCAAGAGCTGCATGTTCTCTTGAGGAGCCCTGTCCGTAATTTTCACCTCCCACGATTCCTACCGCCAGTCCTTTATTTTTAACTTCCAGAGCTTTTTTAGAAAATTCGGGATCTACATTTTTATATACATATTCACTTATTGCAGGGAGATTGCTTCTTAAAGGTAGAATTTTTGCTCCTGCTGGCATTATGTGATCAGTAGTGATATTATCTCCCACTTTTAAAAGAAAAACTCCTTCCAGATTTTCTGTCAAGGGATCAAATTGAGGAAGAAGTACTATATTTGGACCTCTTACAATTTTTACTTTTTTAGCCTCATTTTTTGGTAAAGGAGGAACAAGCATGGAGTCATTTGTAATGAATTTTTCTGGCAGAACAATCTCAGGATATTCTCCTAACTCTCTTGGGTCAGTTATAACACCTTTTATAGCAGATGCTATCGCTGTTTCAGGAGAAACAAGATAGACAAAATCAGGGATTGTTCCTGATCTTCCGGGAAAATTTCTGGTAAAGGTTCTGAGAGAGATAGAATTGGTTGGAGGAGCCTGTCCCATTCCAATACAACCAAGACATCCGCATTGATGGATACGGGTTCCTCCTTTCAGGATATTTTTTAAACCTGAGAGGGCAAGCAAGTTTTCCAGAACCTGAATAGATCCGGGATTGATTTCGAAAGAAATATCAGGATGAACTTTGTGTTTTTCTAAAACCTTGGAAACTATTAAAAGGTCTTTTAAAGATGAATTAGCACAGGAGCCTATTATAACCTGTGCTACAGGTTTTCCTGCTTCTTCAGTTACTCTTTTTACATTATCAGGAGAGGAAGGACATGCACAGAGTGGTTCAATTTTTGAAAGGTTAATTTCTATAATTTCGTTATACTTAGCATCTTCGTCTGGTTTAAGTTCAATAAAATCTTCAACTCTATCTTGAGCTTTTAGCCAGGAGAGGGTTATTTCATCAGAGGGAAAGATACTTGTGGTTGCTCCTATTTCAGTTCCAAGATTGCATAAAGTTCCTCTTTCAGGTACAGTAAGAGTCTTTATTCCTGGTCCAAAGTATTCTAAAACTTTACCTAAGCCTCCTTTAACTGTGAGTTTAGATAGCAGATAAAGAGCAATGTCTCTTGCTGATACCCAGGGCTGAAGTTTTCCGTAAAGATATACTCCTACAACTTTGGGCATTTTGAGATAAAAGGGTTTCCCTGCCATAGCCATAGCAACATCGAGCCCGCCTGCACCAATAGCAATCATTCCACATCCACCAGCAGTAGGGGTATGACTATCTGATCCAAGAAGTGTCTTTCCAGGTTTGGCAAATCTTTCTAAATGAACCTGATGGCATATTCCATTTCCGGGTTTAGAAAACCAGATTCCATATCTTTTAGCTATACTTAGCAAAAATCTATGGTCGTCTGCATTCCTAAAATCTGTCTGCAAAATGTTATGATCTACATAGGAAACCGAGAGCTCAGTTTTTACTCTATCAATTCCTATAGCTTCAAATTCAAGATAAGCCATAGTTCCTGTAGCATCCTGAGTAAGTGTTTGATCAATTTTTATAGCAATTTCTTCTCCAGGAACAAGTTTCCCAGAAACAAGATGACTTTCAAGAATTTTGTGAGTAAGAGTTAACCCCATAAAACCTCCTTTTCTTTAAATTTCTCCAAAACAATCAGGAAAAAAAATCTTTATACTTTCCCAGATATTTTCTACTTCAGTTTTTAAATGTTCAAAATTTTTTAGTTTTAAGAGGAAAATCAGAGCTTCGGAAATTGAAAAACTACTAAATATTTGATATGGATTTTTTCCTTTTAAGACATAGCTGTTTGGGAAAAAACTTAAGAGGTTAATCAAATCTTCGCAGTAACCCTCTAAATAAAAGGTTAAAATTATGTGTTTTGCCTTAAGAAAAGCAGGCAGCTCTATCTTTTCTTCCTGAGGAAGAAGCTGAAGTATTATGTCTTGAGAAGCTAAAATAGAATGCTTCGGGGATACATCTTTAAAAAATTCCTTCGGTAAATTTTTAGAAAGCAAAAGATATAGGTTTTTTACCAGTTTTAAATCCAGATGCTCTTTTATCAGCTCTCTCAAGGTATAAATAGAAAGAGTCAATAAATATTCTCTTTTCCCTATTTCGTCAAACTTTATTCCTTCAATAGTTCTTTCTAAGAATTTATAAATGGTGCTGTCGCTCATGACTTTAAGTTTTAAGGTTATATAAATGAGTTTAAAAGCCTCTTCTGAAGGAAGATTATATTTTGTTTTTATAAAATTTAAAAACTCTCTGGATTCCGAAGGAACATTGTTTAACCATTTAATTTGCATAACTGTAGATTTTATAAAACTTTATTTTTGATAAGTATTTAACAGATTTTCTATTTTACAATCAATTAACTTTTCTGCAAGAAAGAGATCTTCTGGATAAGTGATTTTAAAGTTTAAGAAAAAACCTTCAACAATTTTGGCTTTGTATCCATAATGTAAAAGAAGAGTGCTTTCATCAGAAAATACCAGCTTTTCTCTTTGTGCTTTTTCAAGGAGGTCTCTTAGAATGTCAGCTCTAATGCCTTGAGGAGTTTGGATGCAAAAAAGACCGGTTCTATCAATATTTTCTATAATTTCTTTATTAGATACCTTGTTTAAAGTGTCTCTCACAGGGATTGCAGGAATACCTGTTCCAAAATCTTTAGTGGTTTTTATTATTTTGTCTATTAAATCTGAAGATATAAAAGGTCTTACTGCATCATGGATGAGAAATATCTCAGTCTTTGGAGGAGAAGCCTTAACTCCATTAAAAACAGACTCCTGCCTTGTCTTTCCACCTTCTACAATTTTTGAGACTTTTTTTAAATTATAAGAGGAGGTCAGTTTTTTAGTTAAATCTATAAATTCACGGGAAACACTTAATATAATTGCATCTACTTGAGGATGCTTTTCAAATTTTAAAAGTGTATATATAAGAAGAGGTACTCCTTTTATTTCCAGAAACTGCTTAGGTTTATCAGCTTTTAATCTTTCTCCTTTTCCCGCTGAAGGAATAACAGTTACAATCATAACCAAAAATATAGCAGTATTTTAAAATTTTTAAACTTGGCTTCTTATCTGGGTTAAAAAAGAAAAATTTTTGCTAAATTGATTAGAAGTATAGAATAATTCCGAAAACAAAGTAAAATTACTAAAAATAGGAAAAGAAAAATGAGTGGAAATACCATAGGAAAGTTATTTCAGGTTACAACTTTTGGGGAGTCTCATGGTAAGGTTCTTGGTGCCGTTGTTGACGGATGTCCACCAGGTCTTACCCTTACAGAAGAATATATTCAAAAGGAACTTGACAGAAGAAGACCGGGCAGGTCTTCTGGTCAGAGCCCGAGAAAAGAAAAAGATAGAGTAGAAATTCTCTCAGGAGTCTTTCAGGGATATACCATAGGGACACCTATAGCTCTTTTAATTTACAATGTAGATGTAGATTCCTCAGCTTATGAAAAGATTAAAGATGTTTTCAGACCGGGACACGCTGATTTTACTTATTTTATAAAATACGGAGGTTACAGAGATTACAGAGGGGGAGGAAGAAGCAGTGGAAGGGAAACCGTTGCAAGAGTTGCAGCAGGGGCTGTAGCTAAAAGAATATTAGAGGAATACGGAATAGAAGTTATAGCCTATACTGTTTCTCTTGGAGGAGTTTTTGCAAAAGAAAGAAATTTAGAAATAATTTATAAAAATTATCTTTTTTGTCCGGATATGGAGGCTTATAAAGAGATGTGTGAAAAGATAGAAAAAATAAAAAAAGAAGGAGATTCTCTGGGTGGGATTGTTGAAGTTCTTGCCAGAGGAGTTCCTGCTGGTTTAGGGGAGCCAGTTTTCGATAAGCTAAATGCTGACCTTGCTAAAGCTATATTCAGTATCGGTGCTGTAAAAGGAATGGAAATGGGAGCCGGATTTAAAGTTGCTTCTATGAAAGGTTCAGAGAATAATGATCCTTTAAGTCCTTATGGATTTCTTAAAAATGATGCAGGAGGAACCTTGGGAGGGATTTCTTCGGGACAGGATATAGTGATAAGAGTTGCAGTAAAGCCCATACCAAGCATAAGAAAAACTCAAAAGACTATAAATGAGAGAAAAGAAGAAGTTGAAATTTCAGTGGGAGGAAGACACGATATATCTGCTATTCCGAGAATTGTTCCTGTAATAGAAGCAATGGTAAGGATTATTCTAGCAGATCATCTTTTAAGACAACTTGCCAATCTGGCTTTTCAAAAGAGATTAAAATTTTCAGAATTTTTTGAAAAATAATACTTTATCCCAAAAACTTCCTTAAATAAGCTCCTTCTACAAGGAGTTCGCTAAAGTTTGAAGTTAATCCTTTTTTCAAATTTTTCAAAATACTGTTGGTAACCTCTCTATGCTCTGTATTGGTTGTATATTTAAGATCAAGTGAATTTAAATTTTCCAGAGATTTAATAATTTTATTTTTAACATCCTCACTTAACAATTCTAAACATTTTGGATTAAAATACTGTAAGGCAACAGAAAGATCATATTCCAGATTTTTATACACCTCTTTTAAATTTTTTAGTTCTCCCTTGTTTAAACAGCTAATCCCTAAGAGTTCAGGGGGGAGACCGATGGAGTAACAGGCAGCACAAAAGCTTATAACTCTCGGAAGGGTAACCCCTCCAATACTTCTTGAATACCCAAAAAGACCGATATGAAGTTTTCTCATTCTTCTTTTGGGCACATACTTAGCAAGTTCGTTTATAGCAGGAGCAATAGAAACAATTATATTATGATATTCTTTGGAAAATTTTTCTATAAATTTTTTACAAAAGTTTTCATCAAAATCTTCTAAAGGATGACGAATAAAATTTCTTAATTTTTTGATACCGTTTATAACATCCTCTATTGGATAGTCGTATTTAAAGGCAGACTGAACTGTAAAGGTTTCAATAGAAGGATATTCTGTAAAAACCTTTTCAACGGTATAGGGAGAGAGATTACCTCTAAAAGGAGGAGTGCCAGCTCCTAAAATAGGATAAATTTCAATTTCCTCTTCTGCAGAAACTTTTTCAAATTTTTTGAGAGCAATTTTAATAGCCAGAACTGCACTTATCATTCCGTAGTTCATTGCAGGATCAGATCTTGCTAAAAAGACCCTTAGGTAATTGAAATTTTTATTTTTCAGGTATTCTCTTAAAATTTGGTCAACATTAAAAAGAGTTTTAATATCTTCAAAAAGAGGAATTACATTTATAGTTTCAGGTAAAAACTCTCCTACCCATTCAGCAATAGTGATGTCATTTTCATAAATTTTTTGATATTGTTTTCCTGAAACAAAGTTTTTATAAAAGTAATAAACTCTATTTAGTTCCTTAGCTGAGGTGGTCATAGGAAGGATTACTTCAAATATAGGAGGATATGGATTTTCATAGAAGACCTTAGCAGCATCCATGGAACGAGGAATACTTTCTAATGCCTCAACCAGAATTTTGGCTTCTTCTTTCTCAACTGTGGGATTGGGAACTCTGAGAGTTATAAAAACATCCTTCCCAAGTTTTTTATGTTTAAAAAAGTTTGGATACTTAGTAAGAAGCTTCTTTACTACAAAGTCATCTACTTCTTTTCCTTCGCTATCCCACATTTGCTCATCACAGCCAAGATGTGAAAAGGCATAATAAGCTTCTTGAATCTCGTCATCACCAGACATATCTGAATGTTCAGCAAAAAAGGGTAAAGATACATTATCTGGATGTTGAGTTGACATTACTCTTGGGATTCTCATAAACTATAGTTTATCAGATGGAATCTATTAATTCAAGGGAAAGCTCGGTTTTTAAGTCTTCCAGTATTTCTTTTATAAGGGATTTTTCTTTTTCATAAAAATGAACTTTCAACAATCCCTTTTCAGGATCAAGAACACTCAATATAGCTAAGTGGTCGTATCCTTCTAAAATAAATTTTAAATAAGCCAATTTTTGAGGATTTAACCTTACGATTAAAAAAGAACTTCTCATAAGAAAAAGAAGAAAATATAGAATGGGGAGGAGAATCCCTCCCCATTTAGTCTCAGTTGAAATGCTTAAGCTTCTTTTTTGTTAGTTCTTGGTTGAGACTTTCTGGGACTGCCTCCATTTAAGATTTTTACCTTGGATGCCTGCTCTCCTTTGGGACCCTGAACTACTTCAAATTCTACAAGTTGTCCCTCTTTAAGAGTTTTGAAACCAGGCATTTCAATGGCAGAGTAGTGCACAAACACATCTCCGCCATCATCCTTTGAGATAAAACCATACCCCTTCTTCTCATCAAACCATTTTACTTTACCTCTAAACATACTACTTAAACCTCCTTAAAAGTTTTTTCTTATAAACTCCAGCCTACACCTAAAAAAATTTTTGTAAAGTGGTATTTTCAA
>JAGGXL010000027.1 GCA_021163085.1 Thermodesulfobacterium sp.
ATAATGGAGAGAAAAAATAACAGAAAGTATCTTAATGAAAAATTTAAACCCTTTAGAAATTATTAAATCTGAACTTAATATTATAGAAAATACTTTAAAAACTTACTTAGACTCTCAGCATCCTTTTATAAATCAAGTAAGTGAATATATCATTTTCTCTGGTGGAAAAAGAATAAGACCTTTATTAATGATTCTTTCTGCTAAGCTATTTTTAAATAATAATATAAAAAGAAAATCTTTAGAACCTCTTTACAGAACATCAATACTTTTTGAATACCTTCATGCAGCAACTCTTCTTCATGATGATGTAGTTGATGATGCTCAGTTTAGAAGAGGTAGAAAAGCTGCAAGAAATATATGGGGGAATCAGGCAACCATTCTGGTAGGAGATTATTTATATGCTAAGGCTTTAAAAATTGCAAGTTTGTTGGAAAACCCAAAAGTAATGAATTTAATTACTCAAACCACCCTCATTATGAGTGAAGGAGAAGTTCTTCAACTTCTTAACATAGATAATTATAGTCTCACAGAATCCGAATATGAAGAAGTTATTTTCAGAAAAACCGCTGTTTTAATTTCGACTTGTTGCGAAGTTGGAGCTATTTTAGGAGGAGCTAATTCTAATGAATGTTTGTTACTTAAAAATTTTGGCAAATATTTAGGACTTGCTTTTCAAATAGTTGATGATCTTCTTGATTATCTAAGTGAAGAAACAGGAAAAGATTTAGGAAAAGATTTTAAGGAAGGAAAGGTTACCCTACCAGTTATTTATGCCTTAGAATCAGCAGAAAAAGAAGAAAAAAATAGACTCCTTTCTTTACTTAAAACTCCAAATCCTACACAGGAAGATTTTGAGACTGCAAAAAAAATCATCGAGAAAAATAAAGGATTTGTAAAAAGTAAGGAAAAGGCTCAACATTACATAACTCTGGCTAAAGATTGCTTAAAAGAGCTACCCGATAACCTTTATAAAAACTTACTTCTTTTTATCAGTGATTACCTCTTAGAAAGGAAAAAATGAAAAACTTGAAGCTACTTGTTTTTGATTGTGATGGTGTTCTTTTTGACTCAAAATTAGCCAACATCAAATTTTATAATTATATATTAGAAAAAGTCGGGAGACATCCTCTAACTCCAGAAGAGATAGAGTTTGTTCATATGCATTCAGTAAACGAATGTATTGAATATATATTAAAGAATTATCCCGAAAAGTTAAAACTAGCAAAAAAGATTCAAAAAGAGACCCCTTATAACCTTTTTTTTAAGTATTTAAAACCTGAAGAAGGACTTACAGAGTTTCTAAGCTGGGCAAAAAATTATTTCTACTTAGCTATTTGCACCAATAGAACTACTTCAACATATCCTCTTTTAGAATATTTTAAATTGAAAGATTATTTTGATTTTGTAATGACAGCTTCTAAAATTTCTAAAAATAATCCCTCTGCATTACTTACTATTTTAAATTATTTTAAAGTTACTCCAGAAGATACTCTTTACATAGGTGACTCAAAGGTTGATAAAGAACTTTGCGAAAAATGTAAGGTTAAAATGGTTTCTTTTAAAAATAACGATTTACCGGCAGATTTTTATGTAAAAAATTATGAAGAACTTAAAAAGTTTATAGAGACAAACTTTCGTTTTCAGCCTTTAGACAGGAGTAAATCTTATTAAAAATTTTTGATGCCTCAAATTTAGTTTCTTCTATATCAGGAAGTAGAATATATAAAGTTTTTACTGCTCTTGTAAAACCTACATAAAGTAGATTGAACATTTCCAATTTGTTCTTAGCTTTTTCTAAATACCACCCTATTTTACCTTCATATGGAAGATCCTTTTTTCTTCCTCTATAAATTTTTCCGTTGTAAAATATCAAACCCAGATCCGAGGTGTAAGGTCTTTCTTCCCAGATAAGAGGTAATATAACATGATTAAATTCCAGTCCTTTTGCTAAATGAAGAGTAAGAACCTTAATAGCTGACTTATCTTTTGGCATTTCCAGTTCATCTTCCGAGTATTTTTCCCAATACTCTAAAAATTCTTCAAGGTCTCCACCTTTGAAAGTAAAATCCAATACCACACTCAAAAATTTATAAAGATACGCCAGCTCTTTTTTCTTTTTTTCTTCTATTTTAAGCTTCTTTACTATATACTGGCAAAATTCATAAAGAGATAAATAACTACTTGCTTCAAAAAAATCATTTATATAATTTTCCCAGAAATTGGGATATTCTCTCTTAACAAATTCAATTAGGTTTATGTTATTCTTTCTTCTGAATTTATCTTCATAATACTTTTTTAAGATATCAGAAGTTTTTTCCAAAAAACCTCCACTTAAAAATCCAGCCAGAGCTATTTCATCTTCTGAGTAATTAACAAATTTAAGCAGAGAAATTAGTGCGTTTACAAGGGGAGATTCTTTAATCTTTAAAAATGAACTCCCAATAACTTTAAACCCTTCAGAAAGTAGAAAAGAAGATAATTTAGCAATTTCTTCATTTTTTCTTACCAAAATAGCTACATCATCTAACTCATCCTGTCTTTTTAATTCTTTTAAAATATTTAATATTTCTATTTCCATAAGTTTTCTTATTCTTTCCTTTCTTGCTTTCCTGTCCAAACCATCTTCAGCTTTTAAAAATTTACATTTTACCTCTCCTTTAAAATTATTAACCACTTCCTGAATTACATTTTCAAAGCTCCAGCTAAGATTTCTTAAAGCCGTATTTAATACTTTTTCTTTATCCTCAAATTTTTCTTTACCAAAAATAAGTTCATCTAAAAGCTCTTTTTTTAATTCCTTATTCTTACTGAGTTGAGAGAAAAAAAGATTATTAAACCAAACTACCTCTGGAGCACTTCTGTAATTTTTACCCAAAATCTCAACTTTTATAGGATAAGAAGAAAATTTCTGAATGATTTCTTCCAAAATAAAAGGATCTCCACCTCTCCATTGAAAAATAGACTGTTTGGGATCACCAGCACAGATAAAAAATTTGTTTCTACTAAGTAAATCTTCAACTATGGGTAAAATTGCTTCCCACTGAACACGATCAGTGTCCTGAAATTCGTCTATTATAATCCCTTCTAAACTTCCAAGTTTTACATAAATCCAAGGAATGAATTCTGAAGAAGAGGTAAGAAATTCAGATAAAGTTTCTTTCCAAATACCAATAAATAGAATTTTCTCTTTATTAAGTATTTCTTCTAAATATTTTTTTAAAAAGGTATATAGAATCAGGTAATAATTCTGAGAATTTTTTAAATCTACATTTTCCACCAAATCCGAGATAATATCTTTTATTTCTTTTTCTTTATAGGTTTCAAGAATACTTATAAGTTCTTTTTTATAGGTAACATTTTGAAAGATCTTCTCTGTAAACTTTATCAGTCTATTTTTCATGTCAATTTTTAACTTTTCTTCATTTGCAAAAAGTTGCTCAACAAACCCTTCCAAAAAACTTAAAAGCTCTTCTTTTTGCCTTGCATCTTCAAAAAGTCTATTTAAAGCCTTTTCTATAAGACTTTCCTCTATATAAGTTTTTATTTGAAAATCAGAAGGCATGTCTAATTCATAAGAAAGGGCTCTATAGAGATTTAAAAGAAAACTATCTATTGTTTTTATCTGAAGGTAATCATATTTTAAAAATATTTCTTCCAAAATAGATTCAGCTTTCTCAGGAGAAATACCAGTCTCTTCAGACAAAACCTTTCCCTTTTCTGTTTGTTTAATAATCTCTTTTAAAAATAAAATTATCCTTTCTTTCATTTCAAAGGAAGCTTTATTAGTAAAGGTAATTGCAAGAAAGTTCTTGAAGTTAAAATTCTCCTTTTGAAAAAGCTGATTAAGCAGTATCAAAGAATTAAGTGCAAGTTGATATGTTTTCCCACTTCCTGCACTTGCATTGTATATTATTATATTGGCAGACATTAAAGCTAATTGTATTATAATCATATGCATATTCAAGGTGGAAACAGATTCTTTTTTACTTTTGAAGAAAAAACAGGCTTTCTTTCTGAAGAAGAATCACATCATTTAATAAATGTATTGAGAAAAAAAATAGGAGAAAAAGTAAAACTTATTAATGGAAAGGGGAAAGAATATGAAGGAGAAATTTTAGAAATAGCAAAAAAAGGGAAATTTCTCAAAGTTAAAGTAAAACTATTGAAACTTTTAAGAGAAGAAGAAATTCCTTCTAAAAAAATTGTAGCCCTTATTCCTATCCTGAAGGGAGATAAAACAGAGTTTCTGATAGAAAAGGGAACAGAACTTGGAATAAGTGAATTTATTCCTTTCTGGAGCGATTATTCTGTTGTAAAAACTTCTTCAAAATTAAATGAGCGTCTAAAAAGAAAAGTTATTAACGCTTTAAAACAATCAGGGAGATTATATCTTCCCGAAATAAAAACCCCGATAAATCTAAAAGAATTCTTAGCTCAAGATCCTTTCTCTTCTTTTCTTAAGATTGTAGCTTTACCAGAAGAGGAAATATCTCTCAAAAATCTTCTAAAAGAAATAATTGAATTTAAAGAAATTGTTTTAATATCAGGTCCTGAGGGAGGATTCAGTGAAGAAGAAAAAAAATTACTAAAAGAGAAAAAATTTTTGCCCTTTAATCTTTCTCCCTATATCTTAAGAGCTGAAACCGCTTCTCTATCTTTAATGAGTTTTATATCTATTCTTACAAGGCTTGAAAAAAGATAAATCTATGGTTTTATTAAAATAAGAATTAAATTTGTTTAGAAAGGAGTAGTTTTTTATGGGTGGACGTTCTCGTAAATCTATTTTAAAACAAAAAATGGCAAAATATTACAGGGAAAGGGAAAATCCGCTTGCTTTGTTAGCTTTGCAGGATGAAATTATTCGTCTCAATAAAGAAAAAATGGATATCTTTCAGGAAAATTTAGATTTTTTGAGAAATCTTGACCCATCTTCAGACAGTGAGCCTGCTTCTAAGTTAAGTATAAGACGTTTCCCAAATGAGCAGGAGAAAAAATTTACCACAAGAGCCTTTTATGAGGCATTATATCCTATAACCTTGGAATACAGATTTATGCCTCTTCAGGCAATTTTTGTATGGTATTTAAGAGCTTTAGAAATGATTTATGGAGAAAAAATTCCCAAAATACATTTAAACAGGCTTCAAAAATGGATAAAATATTGGCTTTCAAGTCTCACTCCTGAACAAGAATTACAACTTAAAAGTGCAGTAATATCCTGGATTTTAAATAGATTTACATAAAAATGTGGGTTTTTCTTTTTATTTTTTATATTCTTCTTACCTCTTCTGCAGAGGCTCAAAAACTCTTTATAATCTCACTTCCTGATAATTACGGAAAGACAGAAAAAGAAAAAGTATTTTATATCGGTTCAGCAGATCCTACCTTTGGAATTATTTATGACCTTAAACCCCCTGAAAATTATTTTATTGTTTCTCCAAATAACAAAAAGATAAAACTAACTCTTTTAAGAACCGAATACGAAGATACGGCTTTAAATATTAAACGAATTGGATACAAAATTAAAACAATACCCCAGAAGAAGGGAGATTATTACATATGTATAGAAAGTGATTATTCTTTAACAAAGAAATTTAAATTAGTTAAGTTCTTTGCTAAAGTGCCCTTTCATGTAGAAACAGAAAAAGGATGGGATAATTTATGT
The DNA here is from genome assembly GCA_021163085.1 of Thermodesulfobacterium sp. Classification (GTDB taxonomy): domain Bacteria; phylum Desulfobacterota; class Thermodesulfobacteria; order Thermodesulfobacteriales; family Thermodesulfobacteriaceae; genus Thermodesulfobacterium. The sequence continues at coordinate 5,663 of JAGGXL010000027.1, forward strand.
GGATTTGAACTGGAAATAAAGCCTTATACAAGACCTTATGGGTTAAGTAATAAAGATATTTTCTGGGGACAGGTTTTATATAAAAATAGACCTCTTGATAATGGAACTGTTGAATTTGAAAGATTTAGTCCTGTTTTTTTAAATCCGGAAGAGTTACCTAAGGATTCATATGGAGAAATAAATTATCCCTATCTAAAGAAAACTGTTAAAACAAATAAAGACGGTTTTTTTGTAATTTCCTTAAAAGAACCAGGGTGGTGGGTAATTACTATTAGGAAAAAATCAGGTTTTAAAGCACTGGGAAATAAATTTTATCCCCTTGAACTCGTTAATCACCTTTGGCTCTATATTTTTCCTTCTAAAAATAATCTTTCAAAATTAAATTATAACTTTTTAAATTGATTATTTAAATTACTATTGACCGCTGGCTATTTTTTTAGTAATAATTTCTTAAAATAGATAATCCTTAATCACATAAGGAGGTTCTCATGTATAAAAAGATTTTAGTTGGAATTGATGGATCAGAAACAAGTATACATGCTTTAGAAGAAGCATTAGATTTTTCGAAGAAATACAAAGCTGAAGTTTTAGCTATAAGTGTAATTCCTCAGCACAGAGAACTTGTAAGTTCTTTTTCAGTTTTTGGTCATATAAAAGATTTACTCAGAAAACCTTATGAAAAAGCCCTTAATGAAGCCAAGGATTTAGCTGAAGACATGGGAGTATCAATAAAAACTTTTTTAGAAGAAGGTGATCCTTATAAGAAAATTATTGAAGTTGCTCAAAAAGAGGGTTGTGATCTCATTATTACAGGTAGAAGAGGAATTACTTCTTTTGAAAAGATTTTAATAGGTAGCACCGCACACAAAGTTATTAACAATAGCCCTGTTGATGTTCTTATTGTGCCAAAAAATACTCAAATTAATTTTAAAAAACTTCTTGCTGGAACTGATACTTCTGAATATGGAAATAAAGCAGTTAAGAAAGCCGGGGAAATAGCCAAGAAATTTAATGGAGAACTTGGAGTTATCTCAGTAATTAAAATTCCTGTAGAACCTATTATAGATCTTCAAGAGATTTTAGAAACCTTAAGAAAAGATATGGAATCCTATTTAGTTTCTCTTACAGAAGAAATAGCTAAGGATGAAGTTAAAGTAGAAATTTTTGTAGATTTTGGAGAACCCTATAAAGTGGTAATAGACACTGCTAAAAAAATAAATGCAACTACCATCGTAATAAGTGCTTATAGTTCAGCAAGTGAGAAATCTTTGGGAAGCGTAGGGGAAAAAGTAATTGCCAATTCTTTCTGCCCTGTACTAGTAGTTAAAAATTAAATTGACAAGCTTGTATCCAGATTTCCAAAAGAAGTATATTGAGAGAAATAGTTCAATTTAACAATTCCTATAGGTCCATTTCTTTGTTTTCCGATAATTATTTCTGCAATGCCCTTTTCTGGACTTTCTTTGTTATAAAATTCGTCTCTATAAATAAACAAAATCACATCTGCATCTTGTTCCAGAGCTCCTGACTCTCTGAGATCTGAAAGCTGAGGTCTTTTATCAGGTCTTTCTTCAACCTTTCTGTTAAGCTGGGATAGAGCAATAACAGGGATGTTCAATTCTTTTGCAAGAGACTTTAATCCTGCAGAAATTTCAGAAATTTCTTGTTCTCTTCTTTCCTTTCTTTCAAGACCTTTCATAAGTTGTAAATAATCAATAACAATAAGCCCTAAGGGGATTTCCTTTAAGAGTTTTCTTGTTTTGGCTTTTACTTCTAGGATATTTATTCCTGGAGTTTCATCAATGTAAATATAGAGTTGACTGAGTGTAGAAGCAGCTTGAGTTATTTTTTGCCATTCTTTAGAATCAAGCTGTCCTGTCCTAAATTTTTGAAAGCTAACCTTAGCTTCGGCACAAAGCATTCTTGCACATAGTTGCTGTTTCCCCATCTCTAAAGAAAAAATAGCTGCTCCGATATTAGTTTGCTTGCAGGCATTTCTTACAATGTCAAGAGCAAAAGCAGTTTTACCCATTCCAGGACGACCAGCGAGAATAATTAAATCACCTTTTTGGAGTCCTGCAGTCATTCTATCAAGATCATAAAATCCTGTGGGAATACCTGTTATAGAGGTACCTTTTTGATAAATATTTTCCAAATGCTTTATAGTATCTTTTACAACTTCCTTTAAAGATGAAAAACTTTCCTTTTTTCCATAATAGGAAAGCTCAAAAAAAACCTTTTCTGCATAATTAAGTAATTCCTGAGAATCTTCAGCAGAATAATAAGCTCTATATATCAGATCTTGACTTACCTTTATGATTTCCCTTAATATATTTTTTTCTTTAACTATTTTAGCATAATGAAGAATGTGTGCTGAAGTAGGAAGAAGTCCTACAATTTCTGAAAGATAAGTAGCTCCCCCTGCTTTTTCTAACTCTCCCCTTTTATCAAGTTCATTATAAACAGTAACAATGTCAATAGGTTCGTCTTTCTCAAAAAGAGAAAGACAAGCTGAGTAAATAAGTCTGTGAGAGGTGGAGTAAAAATCTTCAGGTTTTAGATAATCAATAATTTTAACTATAGAAGTAGGATCTACAAAAATACTTGCTAAGAGATACTTTTCTGCCTGTAAATCCTGAGGAGGTAAAAACTCTGAAGAAAAGACAGATTCAGGATGTAATTCTACCTTTTTTCTTGAGCGTTTGTTAGAAGGCATTTAATTTACTTTTTTCTAAAACCTCAATTTTTATATTAACTGTTTTGTCACTGCTCAATTTTATAGGAACTTCAAAGGTACCTAACTTTTTGATAGGTTCATCTAACTGTACCTGATTTTTTTCAATTTCAATACCCTGTTCTTTTAACATATTTACAATATCTACTGAAGACACAGAACCAAATATTCTATCCTCTTCAATTATTTTTCTATACACTGTTAAAGTAATTCCTTCGAGCTTCTCTGCAAGACTTTCAAGTTTTTTCCTTTCTCTTTCAGCTTTTGCTAATATAATTCTTCTCTGGTTTTCCAAAGCTTTAAGATTTTTCTGACTAGCTAAAATTGCCAACCCTTTAGGAATTAGGTAATTTCTTGCATATCCATCTTTAACTTTTACCACATCGCCTGCCTTGCCAAGTTTTGGAATATCTTTTCTTAAGATAACTTCCATAAATTCCTCCCTCTGTTAATTATTCTTCTATTTCTACATCAGCTACAAATGGTAAAAGTGCCATTATTCTTGCTCTTTTAATAGCTGTAGTTAACTGTCTTTGATGATAGGCACAGGTGCCTGTTTGTTTTCTATGAATAATCATGCCTTTTTCATTTAAAAACGGTTTTAAAACCTCTGGGTTTTTGTAATCAATTTTTAAATTTGGATCTACACAAAATTTGCAAACCTTTTTTCTGGCAAAAAACCTTCTTTTTATATTAAATCCTTCGCTCATTTTCTCTTTACCTCCTTTTTATATCTTAAATTTTAAACTTCTTTAGCTTCTAAATTTTCTTCATTAGGCGTAAATCTATCTTCTAACTTAACAATAATAAACCTTATAACTCTTTCGTCAATTCTAAAAAATTCTTCTAAATCCTTTGGTAATTTTGACAGTCCATAAAATTCTATTAAAATATAATAGCCCTGCTTTTTCTTCTCAATAGGATAAGCAAGTTTCCTCATTCCCCATTCATCAATTTTTAAAATTTCTCCCTCTTTTGACTCTACGAGTTGTTTGATTTTTTCTAATACTTGATCTTTCTCTTCTACCTTTTCTGGATTGATGATAAAAAGAGATTCCCACTTACGGAATCTTTTAACAGGTCTCCACAACTCAATCATAGGTTACCTCCTTCTGGCCTTTTTTGGCCCCCTTTAAAAATAAAGGGAGCAAGGAGTAAAATGGGCGGTGCTGGATTCGAACCAGCGACATCCACCGTGTGAGGATGGCGCTCTACCCCTGAGCTAACCGCCCTTTTTAAACTAATATTTAAATTAACCCATATTTGATTTTTTACAAGTCTCCTTTTAAAGTTTCAATTAGTTCTCTATCGGCAGGACATAGCTTCAGATTTTTGGCTTCTTCAAAAGAAACCCATCTTAATTCCAAAGCCTCCTTTAAAACTGGAGCTTCTTTAAATTCTACCTCAAAAAGTATAAGCTCTATTTCTCCTTCAGGATATTTATAATTTACTTTGCCAAACATTTTTTTTGCTTTTGCTTCAATTCCAAGTTCCTCTCTAAGTTCTCTCTCTATAGCTTTTTCCAGGCTCTCCTCCTTTTCAACTTTTCCTCCTGGAAATTCCCAAAGCCCTCCTCTCTTTTTATTAAAAGGTCTCTTTACTAATAAAAATTTTTTCCCTTTTCTTAAAAAACCCGCAACAACCTTTAAAGTCACTTTTTTATTCTCCAAAAACTCTCTCAAATATTTTGTCTACATATTTCAAATAGTAATTAACATCAAAAATCCTTTCAATTTCAGCAGTAGTAAGAAATTTAAGAATTCTATCATCTTTTACCACCAGGTCTTTAAAATTAAGTGTTTTATCCTGCCAAACTTTCATAGCCAGTTCCTGAACTATCTTATAGGCTTCCTCTCTGGTCATCCCCTTCTCAGTTAAAGCAAGCATGACTTGTTGAGAAAAAATAAGTCCTCTTAAAAGATTAAAATTTCTTTTCATATTTTCAGAGTAAACTATCAGATTTTTTAAAAGGCCTTCTAATCTTACAAGCATAAAATCAGCAACTGTTGTTGCATCAGGAACAATAACTCTTTCAACTGAAGAATGGCTGATATCCCTTTCGTGCCACAAAACTACATTTTCTAAAGCTGGCACCAAATATCCTCTTAGAAGTCTCGCAAGTCCACATAAATTTTCAGAAAGAATAGGATTTCTCTTATGAGGCATAGCAGAAGAACCTTTCTGACCAGGAGAAAAGTATTCCTCTACTTCTAACACTTCTGTTCTTTGCAGATGCCTTATTTCTATAGCTATTTTTTCTACTGTGGTGCCAAGAATTGCAAGTGAAGCCATATACTCCGCATACCTATCTCTCTGAACAATCTGATTAGAAATAGGATCTGGTTTAAGCCCCAATTTTTCACAAACATAAGCTTCAACCTCTGGAGGAACATGTGCAAAAGTTCCTACTGCTCCAGATATTTTTCCATAAGAAATGGTCTCTAAAGCATTTAAAAGCCTCTTTTCGTTTCTCTTTGCCTCTTCATACCAAAGAGCAATTTTTAAACCAAAGGTAATAGGTTCAGCATGAATTCCATGGGTTCTGCCTATCATTAGTGTATCTTTAAATTCATGAGCTCTGTCTTTCAAAATCTTTTTTATTCTGCCAAGATCTTCTATAATGATTTCCATAGCCCTTTTCATCAACCATGCCATAGCAGTATCAAGCATATCAGAGGAGGTCATGCCAAGATGGAGATACCGTCCAGAAGGTCCTATAATTTCTGAAAGATGGGTTAAAAAAGCTATCACATCATGCTTCGTTTCTTTTTCGATTTCTTCCACTCTCTTAATATTTTCCACTGTAAAACCTTTTTTCATGTAAGGAGATAGCTTTTCTTTTATAACCTTGTAATCTTTTTTCGGGACCTTACCAAGCTTATACCAAGCTTCGCAGGCATAAAACTCTACTAAACACCATGCCCTTAGTTTTTCTTCAGGACTCCAAAGTTTTACCATAACATCCCTGGTATACCTTGGAATCATTTAACCTCCTCCTAAATATAATTTTTTAATTCAAAACCTAATTGACTTTTTAAACTTTTTTGTTATTTGAATAACAAATTCCTTAAATTTTTCAAAAATGAAAGGAAAATTATTTTTGTATATCCTCTCTATTATACTTCTCATTTCTTCTAAATCAATTGCTAAATCTGTACCTATTTCCCAAAATATTCACTCTCAGTATATA
>JAGGXL010000070.1 GCA_021163085.1 Thermodesulfobacterium sp.
ATATTTATTTATCTTTATTCAGGGAAGAAGCTGATAGACCTAATTTCTGACTGGATAAAAAAATACTCTAATAGAGTAGAATCTGAAAAAATAAAAAATGACATATTTAAAGGGATTGCTATTTTACATCGTGTTGGGCTTTTAAAGGTTGTTCCAGATGAAATTTATAGTGCTTATAGTGCTTCGGAAGAAATAGATCACTTGAAGGATTTTAATATCAAAAATCATGGGTTTAGTGATATCAGTATAGAAATTGGAAAAGAAAGGCCGTATTGTCCTATAAGTGTTGAACTGGATTTAACTTATAGGTGTAATGCAAAGTGTGTACATTGTATAATGTCTGATGTTAATAAAAGCAAATCAGAAGAATTAGGTTTTGAGGAGATAACAAGTTTAATGACGGAATTAGAAAATATGGGAACATTCGTTCTCTCTTTTTCAGGAGGGGAAATTACAATAAGGGATGATTTTCTTAAAATATTTAAAGAAGCAAGGAAGCGAGGATTCTATATTGCTTTTATTACCAACGGAATAATATTAGGCAGAAATGAAGAGATGTTAAGGAGTATTGCTAACTTATGGCCAGGAAAAGTTGGAGTAAGTTTATATGGAATTAGACCGGAAACACATGATAGATTTACTGGTATTCCCGGAAGTTTTGATCTTGCATTAAAGACTATAAAATTTTTTAAGAACGAAGGAATAGATGTTAATATCAGAACCTCAGTAACAAAAATTAATTTTGAAGAGTTTATCGAATTATCAAAATTTGCTGAAGATTTAAATGTTGATATTATCCCTGGCTTTATTATTGTTCCAACTTTACAGGGAAATTTGAAACCATCCGAGCTAAATTTAACTGGAAGGGACTTAATAAAAGTAATGCATTATCACTATAAAAAGATGGACAAACTTTCATTCCCCGCACGTGTTTGTAGTGCTGGACGTTCTCGTGTTTATATTTCTCCATATGGAGAGGTTTATCCGTGTAATACTTTACCCTTACTGGCTGGTAACATTAGATTTGAGAAATTTTCTTATATCTGGAGTGAATCTGGTGTTTTTAAATTACTAAGATCGTTAAAGGATGATTGTTTTGTAAAGTGTCAATCTTGTGATCTAAGAAAATACTGCAAGCTCTTTTGTTGGGGAGTGAACTATCTTTTTGGAGGAAGTATATTTGACCCTCCTGAAATAGTATGCAATTATGCTGAAATATTTAAGGGTATTACAGAGGCTAGAAAAAAAGGAGGTTGTGATGTATGAAAGTCCTTCTATTGTAGATATAACTCCTTACGAAGATGATAAAAGAGCAATGATAGGACCTTGTACTGCAGGTTGTTGTGAGTGTGGAGGGTCACCCTATCCTACTACTTGTGATGTGATCTGAGACTGTTACTATTAAAAAGGTTGAAATGGCCTCTGTAATGCCCTATAATAATAAAAAGGATGATGAGATGAAGAAATTGTTATGGTTTTTTCTTAAAGATCCTTTAATGCCTTTAGTAACAATACTCTTTTTAATAGCCCGTGTATTATATATTACTACTCCTCTTCTGACTGCTTTGCTAATAGATTATGGATTAAAATCTCCATCAGATTATAAATCATTGATTTTGTTACTAATAATTGCGACATCAATTCTTGGGATCTCATACCCTCTTTCTTACCTGATTTTTTCTTATGTTAAAGATAGAGTATTTTTTCAAGTAAATACATTTTTCTTAAGAAAACTCTTGCAAGGAAAAGTAAGTTTTTCAAAACGTGATTACACAGGTCAGATTGTTTCATCCCTTAGTTCTGATTTAAATGTGCTTTATTCTTTTTTTACAGATAAAATTTTCACAGGATTCTTTGACATCCTATTTTCATTCATTGCAATATATATCCTTTTTAAATTGTCTCATATACTTGTGTTTGCACTATTAGGATGTTCTTTTCTATGGATGATTTTATCTTTATTTTTTTCCAGAGGCATTTCTATTCATTCAAAAAACCTTCAAAGAGAGAAGGGTTTATTTAGACAAAATATTTTGGAGATAATAGGTGGGATGGAGGCAATCAAACTTTTTTCATGTGATGATCCTGCCTTGAATAAAATTAAGTCCTCTCAACATAATGTGATTAATAGATCGGTTGATGCATTCGTTGCAAATATGCTTCCCGTGGTACTAAATCATCTTGCTTCCTTTCTCATTAGGGTAACAATGTTTTTATTAATAGGGGGATTAATTTTGCAGGATAAGGCCTCCATTGGTGATCTTGTTCTTCTTCTAACAATAGGTCTTCTTGTTTACACTCCATTTAATTATATCATTTTAATATCAGGTAACTTAAGACGTTCAAAGGGAGCATTCCTTAATATAAAGGAGCATTTATTCCCGGAGTGTGAGGGTGGGGGTAAGGATTTGGTTGGGATTGATGATATTGAGTTCAGGGATGTGTGGTTCAGATATAACAGGGATTGGGTTTTGTGTGGTATAAGTTTCAACATTAAGAGAGGG
>JAGGXL010000128.1 GCA_021163085.1 Thermodesulfobacterium sp.
TTGAGAATATAAGTGGGGAAATAAGTTTTGATAATAGAAACAAGCTAATAATTGTTGATATTCCTGAGATTTATTTTTGTAACCTTAGTTTACAAGCTATATATGAAAAAGATTTGGAGAACCAATATATTTATGTAGAAGTTTTACCTTCTAAGGGGAATTTTTTAGATCTTTTTTCTTGTTTATATCCTGAAGAGATGCCAACAGTAATTTTAGAAGGTCCATATAATATAGAAGGTTATTTTTATGCAGAAGGTGATACGAAGACTTTAATTAAAGATGCAACAGGAACACTTGAAATCAGATCAAATAAAGGATATATATACAGAGCCCCAATTTTAGCAAGGGTTTTTTCTTATATCAGTCCTATAGATTTATTTAGAGGGAAAGTGCCTAATCTGGAAAGCAATCTTCTAGAATATGAAGAACTTGATGTTAAAACTTTTTTTGAGAACGCTACATTGAATTTGGATACTGGGTTTCTTTCAGCAGTTGGTTTTAGACTTTTTGGTGAAGGAAAAGTAGATTTATTTACAAAAAAGCTGAATTTAACTTTCTATGTATCTCCTTTTAAAACCATAGATGTAATTATAGAAAAAATTCCTTATTTAGGAAAATGGATACTTGGTAAACCCAGAATGTTAATCTATTTACCTTTACAAGTTACAGGAACTTATAAAGATTATGATATTGTTCCTCTTCATCCAAGCAGTATAGGAAAAGGCATATTTACTTTTATTTTTAGAATTTTTGGTATTCCTGAAGAATTTTTTAAAAAGGAAGAAATTAAGGAATTAAAAAAGCAGAAGTTATTAGAAAGAAAAGAGAGATATGAAAAAATTGATAAATCTCCCTGATATATTGTATGAAGATAAACATATTCTGATTGTAAATAAACCAACAGGTCTGGTTGTTCAGGGGGCAAGGAGAGAAGAAGAGTCACTTTTGAAAATTCTAAAAAATTTTATAAAAGAAAGAGATAATAAACCCGGAAATGTATTTTTAGGTGTGGTTCATAAATTAGACAAAATGGTTTCAGGTGTATTGATGTTTGCTAAAAGAAGCAAAGCTGCAAAAAAAATTTTTGAAAGCTTTCAAAAAAAAGAAGTGATAAAGGTCTACCTTGCAAAAGTTGAAGGGAAATTTAAAGGAGAAAGTATATGGGAAGATTATTTAGTATGGGATCATAAAAAAAGAAAGAGTGTAGTATCAAAGAAATTTTCTGAAGGTGCAAAAAAGGCTATAACTGTTTATTCTGTTCTTTGTCATTCACAAAAAGAAACCTATGTATTGCTATTACCAATTACCGGAAGAAAACATCAGCTTAGAGCAGTTTTGTCTGAAAGAGGGCACCCAATAATTGGAGATATAAAATATGGATCTCAGAAGAAGATATTAAACGGGAAGATTATACTTTTACATTCTTTATATTTAAAGTTTCCTCATCCTATGAGTAAAGAAGAGCTTGAATTTTGGGCAGAGGTGCCAGATTATTTTTTTATTGAAGATATAAAATATAAAGACAGAGTTTTTCAACTACTTAAAAGGGTTCAGAAATACTTGGATAGTGGTAAAATATGAACAACAGAATAAAAATAAGGAACACAAAATAAAAAAACAAAGGAGATGATAAGTATGGAGAAAAATAACAATCAAGAGGAATTGCCTATTCTCTGTTCTACCTGTGCTTGGAGAGGGGTTTGTGTTAAGAAGTTTTCTTTTGATAACACAACCTCTGTAAAGTGTCCTGATTACTCTCCTGATCCAGAACTTAAGAAGAAGTTGAAACAGATGGGTGAGGAGGAAATCAGAGAGGAGAACCAATCCGATCCAGAATTCAAGAAGAGGTCAAAAGGTGATAAAAAAGAAGATTAGAAAATTGGTAGAGGAAACTGTTAAAAATTTTTGGGGAGAAATAAAAAAATTAAATTTTGAAGTAGAAAAGCCAAAAAAAGAAATTTACGGAAATTATTCTACTAATGTAGCTCTTGTGTTAAAAAATAAAGTAAATCTTTCTCCACTTGAGATAGCAGAAAAGATAGTTTCAAAACTAAGGGATAATACTTTTGTTTTTGAAAAAATAGAAATAGCTCCCCCAGGTTTTATAAATTTTTGGATTTCTACTAATTATTATATAGACAATTTAAAAAAAATTCTGGAACTCAAAGAAGAATATGGAAAACTGGATTTGGGTAAAGGGAAAAGAGTATTAATTGAATTTGTTTCAGCAAATCCTACAGGACCTCTTCATATAGGTCATGGTAGAGGAGCAGCTTATGGAGATTCTTTGGCAAGAGTGCTCGAATTTACAGGTTATAAAGTGTTTAGAGAGTATTATATTAATGATAAAGGAACTCAAATGAATGTTCTCGGAGAATCTGTATATTTAAGAGCTAAAGAGCTTTCAGGAGAAAAAATACAGTTTCCTGAAGATCACTATAAGGGAAAATATATTTATGATATTGCTAAGGAAGCTCTTAAATTATATCCTGACCTTTTATCCTTGGAAAAAGAACAAGCTATTGAAATATGTAGGAACTTAGCTATAAAATTAATTTTAGAAGATATTAAAAAAGACCTTGAAAATTTTAGAGTTTTTTATGATAATTGGTATTCAGAGGACGATCTTTATAAAAGTGGAAAAGTGGAAAAGGTTCTGCAGGTATTAAGGGAGAAAGATTTGATATATGAAAAAGAAGGAGCTTTGTGGTTTAAATCTACAAATTTTGGTGATGAAAAAGACAGAGTAATTATTCGTTCTAATGGAGAAACAACTTATTTTGCTGGTGATATAGCCTACCATTATGAAAAGTTTATGGAAAGAGGTTTTGATGTAGCTATAAATATATGGGGAGCAGACCATCACGGTTACATAGGTAGATTAAAAGCTGCACTGCAGGCTTTTGAAATTGACTCTGAAAAGTTAAAAATTATTCTTATTCAGATGGTTAACCTTATTGAAGGTGGCGAAAAAAAGAGTATGTCTACTCGTGAAGGGGAATTTTTAGAATTGAAAGAATTAGTAAATAAAGTAGGGGTTGACGCAACAAGGTTTATTTTTCTTTCAAGATCGCCAGATTCTCCTTTAGATTTTGATGTAGACCTTGCTAAAAGTAAGTCTCAAGAAAATCCAGTTTATTATGTACAGTATGCCCATGCACGGATTTGTAGCGTTTTTGAAAAAGCAAAAGAAAATGGAATAGACAAAATATTCTGGGAAAATATAGATTTAAAAGCACTTAATGAAAAAGAAGAAATAGAGTTGTTAAAAAAGTTGGAAGAATTTTGCGAGGTTATAGAATCTGCCTCAATTTCTTTTGCTCCTCATAAAATTACTTATTATCTTTTAGAGATCGCCAAACAATTTCACGAGTATTACTCTAAGCACAGAATTTTAACAGATGATTCTAAACTCACTTATGCTCGTCTTGGCTTGTGTTTCGCCTGTAAAACAATTTTAAAAACAGGGCTCAATCTTTTAGGGGTTTCTGCCCCTGAAAAAATGTAAAAAGGAGGGGGGTTATGGAAGAGAAGAAGGTAAAAATAGAGGTTAGCAGGTTAGCTTTGGTTTTTATCATTTTATTTGGTTTGTCTCTTTTGGTCTGGAGTTTTGTAATAGGAGTTTGGGTAGGAACAAAAATAGGTGGTGAAACTAAAAAAGAAGAGATAGCTATGGAAAGTCCTAATGCTTCTTATGAGCAGGAGAAAGTTGCTCCACCACTTTTAATATCCAATAAAACTGCTCCACCCGCAGTGAAAGTTACACCACCTTCAAAAGAAGAGAAAAAGACTACTGAATATCAAAAGAAAGAGGTGTCAAAAATTGCATCTCAAATAAAAGAGGTTACTCCACCTTACTATTCTATTCAAATAGGTGCTTTTTCAAAAAAAGAGATGGCAGAATCATTTAAAAACAAGGCTAAACTTAAAGGATTGGGAGCTTTTATGAAGGAAAGTAAAGAAAATGGAAAAGTTTTATATAAAGTGTATGTAGGCAAATACTTAACAAGAGAAGAAGCCAAAAAACATATTTCTCAAGTAGCAAAAGTTTTAAATATTAAAAAGCCTTTTATAGTAAAAATAAAGTAAAAAAATGTTAAGAAAAGCTAAAATATCGGATATAAAATATATTTATAAACTTATACTGCATTTTTCAAAAAGAGGTGATGTATTGCCACGTCCTTTAATAGAGCTTTATGAACACCTGAGAGATTTTTTTGTTTTTGAAGATAAAGATTTAATTGTAGGGGCTTGTGCGCTTCAGGTATGTTGGGAAGATTTAGCAGAAATAAAATCATTGGTAGTTAGTGAGGAATATCAAAAAAGAGGAATAGGGGTTCAATTAGTAAAAGCTTGTATAGAAGAAGCTAAAATTCTTGAAATTCCTAAAGTATTTGCTTTAACCAGAGTTCCGGAGTTTTTTGAAAAACTGGGGTTTAAAAGGATAGCAAAAAATGAGTTGCCACACAAGATATGGGCTGATTGTATAAGATGTAGTAAGTTTCCTGATTGTGACGAGGTACCTGTGATAAAAGAGATATAAAGTTTTATACAAATTCTTGACTTTTTAAGAAAGTTATATAAAAATATTTTTAGTGAAAAAAATCAAGAAAGTGAGTTTAATACAAACTCTTGACTTTTTAAGAAAGTTATATAAA
>JAGGXL010000155.1 GCA_021163085.1 Thermodesulfobacterium sp.
ATCCCCACCGGATCCTAAGTCCGGAGCGTCTACCGTTCCGCCACTCCCGCTAAATTTAGTTAAAATTTAATATAAACCAAGAATTTTTCAACTTTTAAGAAAAATTAAGAACTTGACAAAACACCTCAGTCTTTTAAAATGTCTTTTATTAAAAAACTTCCATAAAACAAATAAAAGGATAAAAGGAGTTTTTATGCAAAAGGATTATTTTATTATAAAGAAGACCTATAAAGAGACAGGAAGAATAAAGAGACCTAAGAAGCTTTCTGATGAAGCTAAAAAAAAGCTTCTGGAAAACCTTTTTCAAAAAAATCCGAAAATCTTTTCTTCTGATAAAGAGGTTCGGGAAAAAGTAAAAAACAGGCTTGATTGGGTAGATGGTCCCAATTATATCATTCCTAAGCTAAAAGAAATTCAAAGCTTTGCAGAAGAGATTAAGAAAGAATTTTTAAATATTGTCTGGTGCGGAATGGGAGGTTCTGCCCTTTTTCCTCTTGTTCTTTCTCAAATTTTTGCACCAAAAGAGGGTTATCCCAATTTTTATGTTCTTGATACTAACGATCCAGAAAATATTTCCCAAATAGAAAAATTACCATTAGAAAATACACTTTTTGTGATAGTTTCTAAATCTGGAACAACTATTGAAACCCTTTCTCACTTTAAATACTTCTGGAAAAAGGTAGAAAGTATAAAGTCAGACCCGGGATCTAATTTTGTAGCCCTTACTGATCCAGATTCTCCTCTTGAAAAGCTTGCCAAAGAGCTTGGGTTTAGAAAGCTTTTTCATCATCCCCCTTTCATAGGAGGAAGATACGCAGCGCTCAGTGAAATAGGATTTTTACCAGCTTGTCTTATGGGGTTGGATATAGATAAGGCTCTGAGCTACGCTAAAAACATGTATTCTGCCTGCTTACCAGATATTCTTTGGGAATATAATCTTGGTGCAAGTCTGGCAGAATTTTTAATGGAAAGCTACATTCAGGGACAGGATAAGCTTACTTTCATAAGTGATCCTCTTCTAAAACCTTTTACTTTATGGTTAGAACAGCTTATTGCTGAAAGCCTTGGAAAAGAATACACAGGGATAGTCCCTGTAGTTAATGAATCTCCGGGGTCACCTACGGTTTACTCAACTGATAGGTCTTTTATTTATTTAGCTTTGAAGGGAAGAGAGCAACTTTATCAAAGGCTTATAATGGAATTAAAAGAAGAAGGTTTCCCTGTAAAAACTATATTTTTAGAGGATAGATATGAAGTCTTTGCAGAAGTATTTAGATGGATGGTTGCAGTAGCTCTTTGTGGCCATTTTATGAGCCTTAATCCTTTTGATGAGCCAGATGTAGTTCTTACCAAACAAAAGACCAAGGAATTTCTGGAAAGATTTAAAAAAGAAAAAGATTTTGGGATAGAATTTTATTTAGATGAAGATACCAACTGGGGATTTTTTTATGAAAAGACCGTTACTATTGAGTATCCTAAGTTTACAGCTCTGCTAAAAAAATTCTTTAAGGACTTTTCCCCTTGGACGTATATAGGATTTTTAGCTTATTTACCGATTGATTCAGAAATAGAGGATATATTTAGAGATTTCAGAATTTTGGTAAGAGAAAAGAAAAATTGTAGCACAGTTTTTGGTTTTGGACCAAGATACCTTCATTCCACTGGGCAGCTTTACAAAGGTGGTCCACTTCTTTCGAGGTTTATGATATTTACAAGAAAAGGTAGAAAAGCTGAACAGATTATCCCTGAAGAGGGATATACTTTTTGGGATCAGCAATTTGCTCAGGCTTGTGGAGATTTTAGAGCCTTAGAAGAGAAGAAAAAACCTGTAATTATGATACACCTTACAGAAAATTATAAGGAAGATTTGAAAAAATTTTACAGCTATCTTGAAAAAAACCTGAGTTTTGAATAGGGGGTAAAAAATGATTTTCCCAGAATATCGTCCAAGGAGGCTTAGGAAAAATGAGTTTATAAGGTCGCTTGTAAGAGAGACCCATATTACTGTGGATGATTTGATCTATCCGCTTTTTATCTGTGAAGGGAAAAATGTTAAGCAGGAAATAAAATCCATGCCAGAGGTTTATAGATTTTCTATTGATAAAGCTTCAGAAGAGATAAAAGAAGCAATGGATCTCGGGATAAAGGCTGTTTTACTTTTTGGAATACCTGATAAAAAAGATGAAGTGGGAACATCAGCTTATATTGAAAAGGGGATAATTCAAAGAGCAGTAAGAAAAATAAAGGAAAAATTTCCTGAACTTGTGGTAATTACAGATGTTTGCCTTTGTGAATATACTTCTCATGGGCATTGCGGTATTATAAAAAACGGAGAAGTTGATAATGATTTAACTTTGGAACAGCTTGCAAAGACTGCGGTTTCTCATGCTAAAGCAGGAGCAGATATAGTTGCTCCCTCAGATATGATGGATGGAAGAGTAGGAAGAATAAGAGAAGCACTTGATTCTGCAGGATTTACCAATGTTGCTATTATGAGTTATTCTGTAAAGTATTGTTCAGCTTTTTACGGACCTTTCAGAGAAGCTGCAGATTCAGCTCCTAAATTTGGAGACAGACGCTCTTATCAAATGGATCCTGCAAATAGCAGAGAAGCTTTAAGAGAAGCTTACTTAGATATAGAAGAAGGTGCTGACATTATTATGGTAAAGCCTGCTATGCCTTATTTGGATATTATTAAAATGTTGAGACAGGAGTTTAATTACCCTGTAGCAGCTTATCAGGTAAGCGGAGAGTATGCTATGATAAAGGCTGCAGGAAAACTGGGGTATCTGGATGAAGATAGAATTCTATGGGAAAGCCTAATTTCCATTAAAAGAGCAGGAGCAGATCTTATTATTACTTATTTTGCAAAAAAAGTCGCAGAAAGATTGCATAAGTAATGACAAAAAAAATTTTGTTTCTTTTTCTGATAGTAATTTTAACAGCTTGTGCAAGACCTCCTAAAAGAGCACCAGAATATGGTCATGAGGATTATTCAAAGAAGGTCCCATCATGGCTTAAACCTTATACAGTAAACGGAAAAACTTATTTCCCTTTACCATCAGCACAGGGATACGAAGAGGTATGTATTGCATCCTGGTATGGTCCTAAGTTTCATGGAAATAAATCAGCAAGCGGAGAAATATATGACATGCATGATTTTACTGCAGCTCATAAAATTCTTCCTATAGGAACTTATGTTCTTGTTACGAACTTAGAAAATGGTAAACAGGTAGTTGTAAGGATAAATGATAGGGGTCCTTTTGTTAATAATAGGTGTATAGACCTCAGTTATGCAGCAGCAAAAGAATTGGGAATGATTGGTAAAGGTCTTGCAAAAGTAAAGATAGTGGCTTTGAGTGAAGGTATGCTCACAGAAGGAGGAATAGTTTATAAAAATATTCCTAATATAAGATTTAGAGAGTTTTATCTCCAAGTTGGGGCATTTACGATTTATCAGAATGCTTCGAGACTAAAATCAGAATTAGAAAAAGAGTTTAAAAAGATAAACATAGAACCTTTTCAAAAAGGTGATACAATTTTTTACAGAGTTCAGATTTATCTTGCCAACGATTTTTATAAAGCTTTTAAATTAGCTGAAAAGTTAAAAAAAGAAAGGTTTAGCTCAGCTTTTCTTGTAGCAAAGTAATGGAAAAAGATCTGGGAAAGCTTGAAGAGATTTTAAATTTCAAGTTCAAAAACAGAGAACTTTTAAAAAGTGCTTTAACCCATAAATCATACAAGGTTAGTCACAAAGAAATTAACTGGGAAGATAATGAAAGACTTGAATTTTTAGGAGATTCAGTCCTAAATCTATGTATTTCTTTTTTGCTTTTTCAGAAGTTTAAAGAGGATAGAGAAGGAGACCTTACTCAAAAAAGAGCTTATCTTGTTTGTAAAAATACACTGGTAAAAGTTTCTAAGAAGCTGAATCTACTTGATTACATATATCTTGGAAAAAGAGAAAAAAAACTTGATAAAAAGAGCAAGGAAAATATTTGTGCAAGGGCTATGGAAGCACTTATAGGAGCTTTGTTTATAGAAGGTGGGTTTGAAGTAACTTTTGAAAGGGTAAAAAAGTGGTTTTCTCCCTATTTTGTTAAATTTCGTCAGAAAAAAATTCAGGATTACAAGACACAACTTCAAGAATTAATTCAAAAGAAATATAATAAAAATCCTAAATATGAAGTATTGTCTATTAAAGGCCCTTCTCATAATCCTAAATTTGAAATTGGAATTAAATTAAATGGAGAATTAATTGCTAAGGCTCAAGGAGGTTCTAAAAAAGAAGCAGAAGTTTTAGCTGCTAAAAGGGCTTTAAA
>JAGGXL010000125.1 GCA_021163085.1 Thermodesulfobacterium sp.
GAATTAAAAACAAAAAATTATAAAAATAATTTAAAAGCCAAAAATTTTTTCTTAAACAAGTTCATTCTTTTTAGAAGAAATCATATTCTTTTTGCTTTCCTTACTGGTTTAGGGGTTGGTATATTTGCTATCCTTTTCATGTATTCTCTGAATCTTATTAATCATTTAGTTCTTGAAAACATTGTAGGGTATATTCAACCAAGACCAGCTGGAGAGGGAGGAACAAGCGAAACATATACTTTGATTTTCCAAAAACCTTATTTACTTCCTTTAACGGTAGGGTTGGGAGGTTTAATC
The DNA here is from genome assembly GCA_021163085.1 of Thermodesulfobacterium sp. Lineage (GTDB taxonomy): Bacteria > Desulfobacterota > Thermodesulfobacteria > Thermodesulfobacteriales > Thermodesulfobacteriaceae > Thermodesulfobacterium. The sequence continues at coordinate 298 of JAGGXL010000125.1, forward strand.
TCTGGGATTTTAATTTATCTTTTTTCTCCAGAATCAGCAGGTGTGGGAACTGATTCTGCAATAAATGCTTATCATAATCAAAAACCTCTTTCTATGAAAAGTTCCATAGTTAAACTTATCACCTCTGCGATTACCATAGGAACAGGAGGAGTTTCAGGAAGAGAAGGTCCTATTGCTTTGATAGGAGCAGGCATAGGTTCTACTGTTGCCAATTTTTTTAAATTAGGAGAAAGGGAAAGAAGACTTTTTTTAGCTGTAGGACTTGGAGCAGGAATAGCTGCCATATTTAAAGCTCCTCTTGCAGGAGCTATTATAAGTGGCGAAGTATTTTTCAAAAAAGATTTTGATATAGAGGCAACGGTATTAAGTTTTATTGCCTCAATTACCTCTTATACAGTGTATTGTCTATACTTTGGATTTCAACCCATATTTCTAACAAATATTCCAACTTATATTAAAGTTTCTCATCTATTTTTCTACATAGGACTGGGGATGTTTTGTGCTTTAATTACAAGAGTATATGTCTTCTTTTTCCATAAAGTAACAGAAGTTTTTAGTAATTTAAACTTACCTCCTTATTTTAAACCTCTTTTAGGTGGTCTTATAGCAGGAACAATCGGAGCTTTTATTCCTATGGCTATTGGCAATGGATACGGTTGGCTACAGTTAATAATGGATGGAAAAACCGTAGACCCTTATTTTGTTGCTTTAGGAATAATAGGAGTAATTTCGGGAGTCTCTTTTACTCTTGGATCAGGAGGATCAGGAGGTGTTTTTGGCCCCTCTGTAATGATAGGAGGATTGGTAGGGGCTTTATTTTCTATACTACTTAATACATTTTTTAATCTGGACTTAAATGTAACCTCTTTTATGATAGTAGGAATGGTATCACTTTTCGGGAGTGCCGCTAAAGCTCCACTTTCTACTCTTATCCTTGTTGCTGAAATGACAGGGGGATATAGTCTTCTCTTACCTGCTATGTTGTCTGTTTTTACAGCTTATCTTCTCAGTGGTAAAAGAAGTATTTTTCCGAGTCAGGTTGACACGAGATTTGATTCTCCTGCTTATAAAAATGAATACGGAGTTTATATACTTGAAAGATTAAGGATTAGAGATTACATGAAAAAACCCATAACTATAGATCCTGAAGCATCGCTGGAGGAAGCTTTTAATTTAATGAAAAAAAAATTTATTGGGGGGTTACCGGTAGTAAAAAATGGAGAACTTATTGGTATCATAGCCAAAATGGATCTTTCTAGATTTTCTCCTATAGAAAGAAAGCATAAAAAAGTCCAGGAAGTTATGAATAAAAATCTGATAACTGTAACTCCATCAGATACCTTAGCTCATGCCTTGGAATTGATGGTTAATCATGGTATAGGTAGACTACCTGTAGTTGAAAAAGAGAATAGAAAAAAATTGATAGGAATAATTGCAAGAGCTGATATTGGAAAAGCTTTAAGAAAACATTTAAATCAATCTTCATAAACTATAGTATTTTTTATTTCTTTTGCCTTAAGAAGCCTTCTATCTGCTTTATCTATAATTTCACTTCTTGTTTTTCCATCCAAGGGATAGTAAGAAATACCTGCACTTATAGTAATTTCTTTATTTTTCATTTTCTCTTCTATTTCTTTTCTCATTCTTTCTATCACTTTTACAGCTTCTTTTAAGGATGCATTAGGCATAATTATAGCAAATTCATCTCCACCGTACCTAAAAATAGAATCTGTTTTTCTGAGAACTGCTTTAATAATCTGCGCAACCTTTCTTAAACATCTGTCTCCCTCTATATGCCCATATAGATCATTATATTTTTTAAAGTTGTCAAAATCACAAAGGCAAAGGCAAAACTTTCCTCCGTATCTTTCTCTATATTTCAGCTCTTCTTCTATTTTTTTATCAAAATATCTGCGATTATATACCTGGGTCACATGATCATAAAATGGAGAATATATATAAGAAATAGCTATTGCACCTGAAATTAGAGATACCAAACTCTCAATAACTAATTTTTCCCATTCTCCATAAGTATTTGGCTTGGTTGAAGAAAGATTAATCGTTCCAAAAACTTTTCCTTTATATATTAAAGGGACGTGAATAGTTGATCTTATATCCTGTTTAACCTTTTTCTCTTCCAGGAGAAATTCCCTTTCTTTTAATAAGTCCCTTCTTATAAGTGTTTTCTTATTTTTAACCACCCAAGACGATGCGGTATATTTAAGGGGTAATTTTGTCCCCTCAAATCTTCCCGTTTTGATAACTTCTGAAACTGCTACATATCTTATATTATCTTCTTCTACAATTCCAATGCTTAATCTTTCAAAAGGAATATATTTTTTCAGCTCATCTGTAAATTTTTTAAAAACTGAGGAAATATCTACATCCGAGAGAATAATTTTTGCAAGTTTATTAACGCTCTTCAAAAGTTCTAATTCTTTTTTAGTTTCCTCATAAAAAAGAAAAGTTTTTAAAGGCGCTGAAATCTGGGAAGCAACAAGCTTTAAAAGTTCTATGTCTTTTTCAGTATAAGGATTTGCCTTTTTTGAAAAAATAACCCATATTGCAAAAACTTTTCCTTTAAATAATAAAGGAACATAAATTAACGATTTTATACCGTTTTTATGAAACTCTTTCTCTACCGGGGAACATTTTTCTTGCCCAAGATCCTTTTTATAAATAATCAAATCATTTTTAATTAACTCTTCGGCTTGTGTTTCTTTCAAAGACAATATTTGTTCCTTTTGATAAATATAAAGGTTCTCTTTCTTTACTATCCATATCTCCATCCCATCAAATGAAATCATTTTAGAGAGGATTTCAATAGTTTTATTCTTTATATCTAAGAAATTTTTCGCAGTTATAATAGTGTGATCAAGTTCGTGAACTAACTTTAAAATATCCTCC
>JAGGXL010000196.1 GCA_021163085.1 Thermodesulfobacterium sp.
ATTGCTATAGGTTCAGGTGGTATTTGGGGCTATGGTTTTAAAAAAGGCTGGTCTACGAGACTTAATTATCTTCCTGCTAAACACACAGATCTTGCCTTTGCAGTTTGGGCAGAAACTTGGGGGTTTATTGGGGTAAGTTTAGTTTTATTATTATATGGATACTTACTTTATATTTGCATTAAAATTTCTTATATAGCCAAAGATTGGTTAGGTAAATATCTTAGTTTAGGAGTGACACTAGTTTTATTCTGGCAAGCTATGTTCAACATAGGTGGCTGTGCAGGACTCTTTCCTATGACAAGCATACCTTTTCCTTTTTTAAGTTATGGGGGATCAATAACGATTTCTACCTATATTTTACTTTCTTTAACTTTTAACACTGCTTTAAAAAGACATTTCTTTAAATAATGCAAATTTTTATAACTTTCCATAACTTGACTTTTTAAAAATTTATAATACAAATGTAGCAATACAAACATGACCAACTATAAAAAATAAAAAAATGGAGTCAGAGTATGATTGAACTTGATATTACTTTATTTATTCAAATTGTAGAAGCTTTATTAATGACCTTGGTTCTTTACTATCTTCTTATTAAACCTGTTATGTCCCATATCAGAGAAAGGGAAAATCATTTTCAAGTATTGGAAAAGGAGACGCAGGAACTTATAGCTTCAGCGGAGGAAGCCATAAGTAAGTATCAGGAAGAGTTAAATAAAGCAAGAGCAGAAGGGGTTCAAAAAAGAGAACTTTTAAAAGAAGAGGCCCGTAAGATTGAGAAGGAAATTTTATCTAAGGTAATGAAAGAAGTGGAAGAATACAAAGCTAAATGGAGTGAGCAGTTTTCTAAACAATTGGAAGATGTAAGAAAAGAACTGATGAGTAAAGTAGAATTTTTTGCTTCTCTTATGGTTGAAAGACTACTGGGGAGGAAAGTATGAAAGTAGCAAAAATTGTCAGTTTTTTAGTTTTTGTTTTATTAGTAATAAATTCTTTAGTTTTTGGATCTGAAGGTGGTGGCGAACACCATGGGGTCACCTCCGCTCAGCTAAAAAATTTGTTCTGGTTTTCTCTTAATTTTTTAGCTCTGGTTTTGATCCTATACAAGTTTCTTAAAAAACCGATAGTGGATATGTTTAGATCTCGTCAAGAAAGCATTCTCAAACAGTATAATGAACTTTTAGAAAAAAAGAAAGAGGCAGAGGCAAGGTATGTAGAGCTTCAGGAAAAGATTAAAAATTTAGAAAAAGAAGCAGAGGCAATATATCAAAATTACGTTGAACAGGGTATGAAGGAGAAAGAAAGGATAATAAATGAAGCCAATATTCAAGCTGAAAGGATTAAACAGCAAGCAGAGCTTTATATTCAGCATGAACTTGAGAAAGCTAAAAATATGTTGAGAGAAGAGGTGGCCGGGGCTTCCGTTAAATTAGCTGAGGAGATTTTAAGGAAGAATATTGATGAAGAGGATCATAGAAGAATTGTTAAAGAATTTATAAATGAAATTAAGGGGAGGGTGCTACATTGAGAGCAATGGCAATAGCATTTAAATACGCTAAAGGTCTTTTTACTGCAGCAAAGGAGTTGAATAAAACTAAAGAGTTTGGGGAAGAGTTAAATCAAATAAAGGATCTTTTGACTTCTATGCCAGAGGTTTTATCAGCTTTACAGAATCCTATTTATCCACCTGATTTAAAAATGGAAATTATAGATGAGATTTTGAAATCAATCAAAGTAGATCCTGAGATAGAAAGATTTCTAAAACTTTTAGTAGAAAGAAGGAGAATTCAATATATTAAAGAAATAGTTGCTATGTATCAGGAGTTGTTAGATGAAGAATTGAATATTGCTCGTGGTGAAGTTATTACAGCTTATCCGTTAGGTTCAGAGGAGAAAAAAGAATTAGAAGAAGTTTTGAAGGGATACTTGAAAAAAGAAGTCATATTAGAGTCTAAAGTCGATGAAGAGATTATAGGTGGTATAAAGATAAAAATAGGAGATTTGATATTTGATGGATCTTTAAAGACACAATTAGGAAAATTTAAAGAAATCATAAAAGGGGAGGTGCTATAAATGGAGGCTATAAAAGCACAAGAACTTAGTGATTTGATTAAAAAAAGAATTGAGGAATTTGAGAAAAAGATAGATCTGGATGAGATGGGAGTGGTTATTTCTGTTGCTGATGGAATTGCTCGCGTTTTCGGGCTTAAAAATGCAGAATATATGGAGCTTATTGAATTTCCTGATAGTGGAGAAGTAGGAATTGCTTTGAACTTAGAATTTGACAATGTTGGTATTCCTATAATGGGAGATTATTCAAAAATTTTAGAAGGTCATGTTGCTAAAAGAACAGGTAAAGTTGCTTCTATTCCTGTAGGAGAAGCAGTTATTGGAAGAGTTATTGATCCAGTAGGAAGACCCTTAGATGGTAAAGGACCTATTGAGGCAAAAGAATTTAGAAGAATTGAGATAAAGGCACCCGGAATAATTAGAAGAAAGCCTGTTCATGAGCCGATGTATACAGGTATTAAAGCTATAGATGCTATGACTCCTGTTGGAAGAGGACAGAGAGAATTGATTCTTGGAGATAGACAGACAGGTAAAACTGCTATAGGTATAGATGCTATTTTAGCTCAAAAAGATACAGATGTTTATTGTATTTATTGTGCTATAGGTCAAAAAAGATCTACTGTTGCTCAAATTATTGAAACTTTGCGTAAATTTGGAGCTATGGAATATACTACAATAGTAGCAGCATGTGCTTCTGACTCTGCAGCTTTGCAGTGGATTGCACCTTATTCAGCTTGTGCTATAGGAGAATATTTCAGAGATACAGGAAGACATGCTCTTGTTATTTATGATGACCTTTCCAAGCAGGCAGCAGAATATCGTGAAATTTCGCTCCTTTTGAGAAGACCTCCTGGAAGAGAGGCATTTCCAGGGGATATTTTTTATAACCACTCAAGGCTTTTAGAAAGAGCAGCAAAATTGGATGATAAATATGGTGCAGGTTCTTTAACTGCTTTACCTATTGTTGAGACTTTACAAGGGGATGTTTCAGCTTATATTCCTACAAATGTTATTTCTATTACTGACGGACAAATTTATTTAGAGCCTGGTTTATTCTTTGCAGGTATTCGTCCTGCTATTAATGTTGGACTTTCTGTTTCAAGGGTAGGTGGTGCAGCTCAAATTAAAGCTATGAAACAGGTGGCTGGTAGATTGAGACTTGAAATGGCTCAGTATAGAGAACTTGCAGCATTTGCACAGTTCGGTTCTGAGCTTGATAGAGCTACCCAGAGAGTTTTACATAGAGGAGCAAGGCTTGTTGAAATTCTTAAGCAACCTCAATATCAACCTTTACCTGTTGAAAAACAGGTTTGTATACTTTTTGCAGGAACAAGAGGATTTTTAGATGAAATGCCCTTAGAGGTATTGGGTCAATACGAGAAAGAGTTATATGAGTTTATTGAAAGTAAATATCCTGAAATTTATAAAGAAATTAGGGAAAAGCAAGAAATTACTCCTGAATTAGAAGAAAAGATGAAACAAGCATTAAAAGAATTTAACGAAGAGTTTAAGAAAAACAATAATATAGAGCCTGTACCTGTACCGTAAAATAGAGCGAAAGGGTTTTGCTATATTTAAAGGAGGATAAATTATGCCAGCTTTACGAGACATTAGAAGAAAGATAGAAGCTGTTAAAAGAATTGGGCAAATTACTAAAGCAATGAACATGGTTGCTTCAGCTAAATTACGTACTTTACAAGAGAGATTAGAAGGTTTTCGTCCTTATAGAAAAAAATTTGAAGAAGTGATAGATAATGTTCTTGGTGCCGGGACTATAAATACTCAAAAGATTCCTTTTTTACAGCAAAGAGAAGTTAAAAAAGCAGGGATAATTTTAGTAACTGCAGATAAAGGACTGTGTGGAGCTTTTAATTCTAACTTAATAAGGGAGACAGAAAAAGCTATAAGGAGATTTCATAAAGAAGGGAAAGAGGTAGAGCTTACTTGTGTTGGTAAGAAAGGTGTAACCTATTTTCAGAGAAGGGCTAAGGTTAGAGAAGCTTACCCGAATATAATGGGTAAAATCTTGATGCAGGATGCTCGAAAAATTGCTCGTTCTGCTATGATGGCATATCTTGAAGGGGAATGGGACGAAGTTTATGTTATATATGGATATTTTATAAATGTAGTAAGACAGATCCCTAAGATGGAGAGGATAATTCCTTTGAGTTTTGAAAAGTCTTCAGAAGCTGAAGAGAAAAAAGTGTCTTATGCTTATATTTATGAACCAGAAGAGGAAGAGCTTTTATCTGAGATATTACCACTTTATATAAATACTTTGGTGTTTTCTGCTATGCTTGAAACTTCGGTTAGTGAACAGGCGGCTCGTATGACAGCTATGGATAATGCTAATAAAGCTTGTGGAGATATGGTAAAACAATTAACTCTCTTTTACAATAAAGTTAGACAAGCAAGTATTACTAAAGAATTGATGGACATTGTAGGAGGAGCTGAAGCTATTAAGGGATAAATAAAAGATTTAAAATATAGATAAGAATTAAAGTAAGGAGGTTAAAATATGGCTGAAGAGAAAGTAGTAGGAAAGATAGTTCAAATTATGGGATGTGTGGTAGATGTGGAATTTCCTCCTGGAAAGATTCCAAAGCTTCTTGAATGTGTAAAAGCTACTAATCCGATGATAGATGATAGAGAATGGAATTTAGTGATGGAAGTAGCTCAACAATTGGGAGATAATATAGTTCGCTGTGTTGCTATGGACTATACAGATGGATTAAAAAGAGGGGACCCTGTATTAGCAACCGGTGCACCTATAATGGTTCCTGTTGGTAAACCTACTCTGGGAAGAATTATGAATGCTACAGGTGATCCTGTTGATGAGGCAGGGCCTATTACATCTGATAAGTATTATCCTATTTTTAGACCTGCTCCTACAATAACTGAGCTTGATACAACCATTAAGGTATTGGAAACAGGAATTAAGGTTTTTGACCTCCTTGTTCCATTCCCTCGTGGAGGTAAGATGGGGACATTTGGCGGAGCAGGAGTTGGGAAAACAGTCGTTATGATGGAGATGATCCATAATATTGCTATGGAGCATGGAGGAATTTCAGTCTTCTGTGGAGCTGGAGAAAGAACTCGTGAAGGAAACGAGCTTTATTTGGAAATGAAGCACTCTGGAGTTATAGATAAAGCAGCTCTTGTTTATGGACAGATGAACGAAACTCCTGGACATCGTGCAAGAGTTGCTCATACAGGGGTAACACTTGCTGAATATTTTAGAGATGAAGAAGGTCAAGATGTGCTTTTCTTTATAGATAACATTTATCG
>JAGGXL010000006.1 GCA_021163085.1 Thermodesulfobacterium sp.
CATGTAAAAATGTTAGCTCCTTATGCAGATGCTATTATTATTGGGAGTGCTATTGTAAAAATTATTGAAGAAAAAAAGAAAAAAGCTCCCAAAGAGATCAAAAAATTTCTTCAATCTTTAAAATGAAAATCCTTAAGGTCAAAACAAAACCCAGCTATGAAATTTTAATAAAAGAAAATCTTTTTGAAGAGATTCCTCAGGATCTAAAAAATAATTTTGATTTTGGAAAGATAGCAATTATTACAGACAGTAATGTAGAGAGACTTTATGCTAAAAAGGTTTTTAAAAAACTTCAAAAAAAGAATATAAAAGCAGAAATTTTTTCTTTTTCTGCAGGAGAAGCTTCAAAAAACATAGATACAGTTATTTCTCTTGCCAGGGCTCTTGTTCAAAAGAATTTTGACAGAAAAGACATGATTGTAGCCCTTGGAGGAGGAGTGGTAGGAGATATAGCAGGTTTTCTTGCAAGTATTTATTTAAGAGGGATTCCCTACATTCAAATTCCCACTACACTCCTTGCTCAGGTTGATTCTTCAGTGGGGGGGAAAACAGGAGTTGATCTTCCTGAAGGGAAAAATTTAATAGGAACTTTCTATCAACCTGATAGAGTTTACATTGATCCTATAGTTTTAAAAACTCTTCCAAAAGAAGAAATAAAAAATGGACTTGCAGAGGTTATAAAATATGGGTGTATTTTAAAAAGAAAACTTTTTAATTTTCTTAAAAAAAGAGGAAAAGAAATTTACAAGCTTGATCCACAAGACCTTGAGTATATAATTTATGAAAGTTGCTCAGCTAAAGCTTATGTAGTTTCTAAAGATGAGAAAGAAGCTGGTTTAAGAAGGATTCTCAATTTTGGTCACACCATTGGACACGCTATAGAAACCGAACTCAATTATACTATCCCTCATGGGCTTGCAGTTTCTGTGGGAATGGCTGTTGAGGCAAAACTTTCAGAAATTTTTGGAGTGGCAGAAAAAAGAGTTTCAACACCTTTAGAGAAACTTTTACAAGCACTGGGAATGCCCTATAAAATTTCCCATCTTTCAAAAAATTTAACCTTAGAAAGATTGATTTTACATATTAAAAAAGACAAAAAGATATGGAAAGGTAAACTCGTAATTGTTCTTCTTCAAAGGATAGGGAAAGCCAGATTTTATGAAGCCTCCTCTTTTGAAGAACTTAAGGAAGCTTTGTCTGTCTTTTCTGAGTAGGCTAAATAATTCAGTAAGTTTATTTCCTCAAGAAATTTAAGCTTTTTTTCAGGAGAAAGCTCCATATATTCTTTAATTTTTTCAAAAGGGAAGTCAATTCTCATTTTTGCTTTTAATTTCTTGTATTTTTCTGAGGTTTTCAGCATCACTTAAATCTATATTTCTTTTACTTTTTTCTTTTAGTTTAATTAAAGTTTCAATATCTACAAGATACACCTCATAATCTTCAACCTTTAGAACGGTTTTCTTTTTAAAAGCCTCTTCAAAATTTACAGGTGGATCTATAAAAAAATCTATAACTTCAAGAGGATTTTTTAAATTTATATAAGTTAAAACTTTTGTATGCTTTTCTTTTATGAGAGATTCTCTATAGGAAGAATCAAAGAGTTTATTTTCTTCTACAGGTTGTTTTAAAGTTAATCCTGCATTTTTCATAGTAAGAATAAAATTTTTTAAATTTTCATAAGAAAGGTCGATGATTAAATCAAGGTCAACAGTGGTTCTTGGAATTCCATATAGATTTACTGCAACCCCACCGCATAAAAGATATTTGATTTTGTTTAAATAAAGCAGCCTTAAAATTCTTCGCATCTTGAAAATTTATTTTATCAACTGTTTGAAAAAATTTAAAGCTCTGCTAAAATCAAAAACTAATGAACGAAAACTTAGATAATCTATTAAAAAAAATTAATGACCACAATTTTTATAAACTTTCAGCATCAGGAAATGATTTTATCGTAATTTTAAATTTTGAGGATAAATTTACTTTTGAAGAAAAGACTCTTTTAGCCAAGAAGCTCTGTAGATCTAAATTTTCAATTTCAGCAGATGGCCTTATTTTCCTTGAAAAGCCGAAGAGTTCAGAAGCTTCTTTTTCTTGGAATTTTTTTAATTCCGATGGTAGTGAGGCTGAGATGTGCGGAAACGGTGCAAGGTGTGTAGCGAGGTTGGTAGAAGAACTTAATCTTTTTAAAAGTCCCTTTTATTTTGAAACAAAAGCAGGGTTAATATATGCTGAGGTTAAAGGAAAGAGAGTAAAGGTAGCACTTACTTCCCCCAAAGACCTTAAGTTAAATTTTGTAATAAGAACTGATTATGGTAGTTTTACTTCACACTTTGTAAATACAGGGGTTCCTCATGTGGTTATTTTCTGGGAAAATATAGATTCAGCACCTGTAGAAAAAGTTGGTCCTAAAATAAGATATCATGAAATGTTTAAACCAGCTGGAACAAATGTAAATTTTGTGGAGATGGTGGGGAAAAAAGACAAAAAATACTTAAAAATAAGAACTTATGAAAGGGGGGTTGAAGCTGAGACTTTTGCCTGTGGAACAGGAGCAAGTGCAGGAGCATACATAGCTTATAAACTTAGATTGGTTGGAGAAAAGGTTGATGTTTTGACAAAGGGAGGAGAAATTTTAACTATTTACATTGAGGATAAAACTAATAAAATATATTTAGAAGGTGATACCAAATTTATATGTGAAGGAAAGATAAAAAAAGACGCAATATTATAACAAGGAGGTAGGAAACATGAAATTA
>JAGGXL010000163.1 GCA_021163085.1 Thermodesulfobacterium sp.
GATATAGAGACAGAAGGACTTTCCAAGGAAAAAAATGAAATTACCATAATTGGTATATGCAAAGATGGAAAATACTATCCATTTATTAAGGGTTTTAATTTAAATAAAGCTTTAAATTATCTTGCTTTTACACCTATCTGGATAACTTTCGGAGGAGAAAATTTTGACATACCTTTTATAAAGAAAACATTTCCTAATTTAGAGACGCCTTTGGTTCATATTGATTTGTTTTTTTTAGCTAAGGAATTGGGATTGAAAGGCGGATTAAAAAAAATAGAAAAATCCTTAGGTATTATTCGAAAAACAGAGGGTTTAAATGGTTATGATGCAGTAAAATTATGGAGAAAATGGACAGAAGAAAAAGATAAAAATGCTTTAAGAAAGCTTCTTTTATATAATAAAGAGGATGTGATAAATCTAAAAAAAATTATGGATTATGTAATAAAAAAATTTCTTGAGAGGAGGGAGGAAACATATGAAAAAATTTTTGAGAGAACCTTATAAGTTTACTTTTATTTTAGTTATTTTAGCTTTTGCCTTTGGTCTTTTAGCGAAAACTTTTATAGATAAAACAGAGATTTTTAAGTCTAAGGAACTAATTGCTGAGGATGGAGCCACAGTTTCTGCAAGAAGTTTGGAAATTGCTCGAGAATTGTCAGAAGCATTTTCTTATGTAGCAGAAAAAGCAGCTCCAGCTGTAGTTTATATTGAGACCGAAAAAGTGGTTTCTGTGCCTCGAAATATGTTTCCTTTTGATTTTTTTAGTGATGAATTCTTTAAGAGATTTTTTTCTGTTCCTCGGTATAGGCAAAGAGGAGCAGGGTCCGGGTTTATAATTTCTGAGGATGGATACATTGTTACTAACAACCATGTCATTCAGGGAGCTCAAAAAATTACTGTAAAGTTAGTTGATGGAAGAAGTTTTAAAGCTGATATTGTAGGAACAGATCCCTTTTCAGATGTAGCGTTACTTAAAATCAAGGCTAATAATCTTCCAACTTTAATTCTTGGTGATTCAGATTTGATAAAAGTTGGAGAGTGGGTGATTGCAATTGGTAATCCTTTTGGTCTTTCTCATACTGTAACGGTGGGGGTAATCAGTGCTAAGGGAAGAAGTGGAATAGGTATTTCGGACATAGAAGACTTTATACAAACAGATGCAGCTATTAATCCTGGAAATTCCGGGGGTCCCCTTTTAAACTTAGAGGGTGAAGTTATAGGAATGAACACAGCCATTTTCACAAGATCTGGCGGTTACATGGGAATAGGTTTTGCCATTCCGAGCAACATTGTAAAAACAGTGGTGGAACAGTTAAAAACAAAAGGAAAAGTTGAAAGGGGATTTCTTGGAGTATATATCCAGGATTTAACACCGGCTTTAGCTAAGGAATTGGGATTGAAAATTAAAGAAGGAGCCCTTGTTACTGAAGTAATGCCTGATTCTCCTGCTGAAAAAGCAGGATTAAAGGAAAAAGATGTAATTATAAGTTATAATGGGAAACCTGTTAGAAATGCTTCAGACTTAAAAAATTATGTCCTTTTAACCAAACCAGGAACAGAAGTAGATTTAAAGGTTATAAGAAAGGGAAAAGAAATTACTATAAAAGTTAAGATTGAAGCACCTAAGGAGAGTATTTTTACTTCAAAAGCAGAGTTTAAAGATTTGAAAGAATTTTTAGAAAATCTGGGCTTAGTAGTAAATGATATTACTCCTGAAATAGCTAAAAGATTGGGGCTTTCTACTACAAAAGGAGTAATTATTACTGAGGTTTTCCCTGAGACACCTGCAGATTATGTAGGACTTACTCCTGGGTTAGTAATTGATGAAGTCAACCGTAAAAAAATTAGTAATTTAAGAGAATTTTATCAGGCTCTTAAACCGTCTTTGAAAACAAAAAAAGTTTTATTAGGAATTAAAACAACAAGAGGAAGATATTATATTACTCTGGGATTAGAAGATTAAGCTGTGCTAAAAAAAATTTTAATATTTTTAATTTGTTCTGTTGTTTTTTTTGCATCTTCCCTTTTTTCTAAAACTATAAATAAAGTGGTAGCGGTAGTAGGAGAGGAATTTTTGACCCTCTATGATTTAGATAAACTGTGTAAACCCTATTTTGAAAAATTTATAAATCCTGAACTACCTGTAGAGGAAAAAGAGAAGATAAAAGATCAAATAAGAAGACAGATTTTAAAAGGGTGGATAGAAGAGAGTGTTTTGAAAATAGAAGCTCAAAAGTATGGGCTAACTGTTAGTGATGAAGAACTTGAAAAAGTTTTAAAATTTGAAATAGATGTAAAAGGAGGAGAAAAAGAGTTTAAAGAATTTTTAAAACAGAAAGGAATAAGTTATGAAGAATATAAAAAAAAATTAAGAGATAGAATACTAAAAAGTAAACTGGTTCAGATTCAGGTGAAGGGAAAGGTCTTGGTTACAGATGAAGAACTTAAAATGGCTTATGAGGAGGCAGTAAAACATTATGATACCTCTTTTAAATATTGGTTGTCAATTTTAATAATA
>JAGGXL010000182.1 GCA_021163085.1 Thermodesulfobacterium sp.
AAAATTTAGAATTTGAAAGGGCTGCTTTTTTAAGAGATAGAATTGCGGACTTAAAGAATATCCTGGAAAAACAGGCTGTTGTTTTAGATAAACCCTTAGATTTAGATCTATGGGAATATAAAAAAGTAAGGGCTTACGAATTTTTTATAGTTTTATTTGTAAGATATGGTTATCTTTATGGTTTTCAAACTTTTCAAACTAAAAATCCTCTGGAAGAAAAACCTGGTTTAAAGGATGTCCTCTTACAATTCTATACAGATGGAAAAATTATCCCAGAAAAAATATTTCTGTCAGAGGAAATCGAAGAAAAAGAGGATCTTGAAAGCATTTTAAGTGAACTGGCAGGTAAAGAAGTGAAAATTTTAAAAAGTGTAAAAGATAAAAAGATTGAAATTTTAAGAACCCTTGCTTTAAAAAATCTGGAAAATTTTATCTCTTCAGAAAAAAGAAGAGAAAAACCTTGGGATGCAGGTCTTTTAGAAGAACTTATAGAAACTTTAAGACTTTCCAATGAACCGAGATGGATTGAAGCTATAGATCTTTCTCAATTTTATGGAACTGCAAGAGTTGGAGCTATTGTTTGTTTTTTTGAAGGAGAACCAGAAAAATCACGCTATCGACACTATCATATAAAAGGAAAAGCCAAAGATGATTATGCAATGCTTTACGAAGTGCTTTACAGAAGACTCAAAAGAGGTATGGAAGAAAACAATTTACCTGATCTTTTTTTAATTGATGGTGGGAAAGGACACTTAGAAACTGCTTTAAAGGTTGCTGAGGATCTCAAAATAGACACTGTTGAATTTAGAAGTATTGCTAAAAATGAAAAAAGACAACCTGAAAAGCTCTATATTCCCGGAAGGAAAAATCCTTTGTTTTTACCAAGGTACAGTAATGTCTATCATTTTATTGGAAGAATAATGAGTGAAGCCCACAGATTTGCCAAATCCTTTGCAGAAAAAACAAAAGAAAAAGAAACCATAGAAAGTGTTTTGAATAAAATAAAAGGGATTGGCCCAAAGAGAAAGGAAATTCTTTTAAAAAACTTTGGAAGTCTGGAAGACATATCACGGGCTCCCTTAGAAAAACTAGCAAACCTTCCAGGACTTAACTTAAGAGTAGCAAAAACTTTGAAAGACAGCCTTAAGAAGTTTTTAACTTCTTAGATCTTTTTCTATAATTTCAGCTATCTTTTTTCCGCTCATAAGCATTCCGCCAAAAATGGGTCCCATTCTTGGAAGACCAAATACTTCACACACTGCTATTCCTGTTACATAAAGTCCTCCTGCCACTTTTCCTGTATGATCCACCACTAACTTTTCTGAAACCTCACTCCAATTTGATTTTTCACCTTTTATAGCTATATTGAGCTCTGGGTTTTTCTCTGCAGCAATCTGAACTATTTCAGCATCATGTCCTGAGGCATCAACAAGGGCTTTTGAGTGAGTATAAAGAGGATCTACATGAAGACCTGAAAGTTCAATAGCAGTCCACTTCCACAAAACTCCATTAACCCTGGGAGGGTTATCTCTTACTATTACATCTTCTACATGGACACCGAGAAAAATTTTAGCTCCTGCATCTATAGCTCCTACTGCAAGTTTAGCTATAAGCTCTGCTGGATTAAGTGTATATAATTTTTCTTCAGCTTTTTTATATTTTATTCTAAAATCCTCTAAAATGGGAATAGCCTCTTCCTGAACAACTATTTTAGGAATCATGTTTCCTCCACCACCTATTCCACCACCAAAGGAAAGTCTCTTTTCGTAAACAAGAACTTTAAATCCTTTTTCTGCTAAGTATTTAGCAGAGGTAAGCCCTGATGGCCCTGCACCCACAATAAGCACGTCTACATCACTATAATTATAAAGATCTTCCAAACCATACTTAATTATAGCCTTTTGAATTTCCAGCTCCATTTTTCTCTCCTTTTTAAAAATTCAATTTAAAAAATAAACCGCAACTCTATTTTAAAATAAGAAAACCTATAGGTCAACATTTTAAATTTTTCTTAAGTGTTTCAAGTTCTTCAAAATATGCACTTGACATAAAGAGAATTAAAATTTTTTTTCCCGAAACCGCATTACATTTCAATTTCTTTTCCCATAAAAACACTTTCAAACCCTCTTTTTTTAAAGCTTGGATCACATATTTTATATCAATTCTTTCTTCTTCTGGAATATTCTCTAAACCAGGAGGGATTTTAATATAAACAACATTTGCAAGGCTGAGGCTTTCTACATAGTCTTCTTGAAAAACTTTTCTTTTACTGGAATTTGTTCTTGGCTCAAAAACAATTACTGTTTTTTCGGGTTTAATCGCTTTTTTTAGTTCTCTTAATGTTTCCTTTACAGCTGTTGGATGGTGTGCAAAGTCATCAATAATAACCAATTTATTATCAACATAAATTATTTCTTGTCTCCTTTTTATTCCAGGAAAAGTTTTAAAAGCTTTAATCCATTTGTCATTTAAAATATTTAACCCATAAAGTAAAGCTAAAACAGAAAGGGCATTAAGCGCATTATATTCACCTGAAATAGAAAGAGAAAACTTTAAAGCTTTTTTAAATGGAGTATCTGCCAGTACAGAATTTATAAAACATAAGTTTTCAAATAAAGTTTTACTTTCAAGCAAAACAAAATTAGCTTTAGGATCCTTTCCATAGGAAATAAGTTTTGCTTTAGGGCGAGAAGAGTTTATAACTTCTCTCAGGTTTTTATCATCGTAATTATAAACAATAACTCCTTCTTCTGGAACAAGGTTTATAAGTTTTTTAAAAACCTCTTTTAGAGATGAAATATCTGGATAGATATCAGCATGATCATACTCAAGGCTCGTTAAAATGAGTGAAAAAGAGTGATAATAGAGAAACTTGGCTTCTTTATCAAAAAAAGAAGCTGGATACTCATCTCCTTCTATAACTGAAAAAATACCATCACCTTTTCTAAAATTAAGACCCGAGTGTTTTAGCACCCCGCCTACCAAATAGGTTGGATCTAAATTAAGAGTTTCAAGGGTATAACTTAGAAGTGAAGTAACAGTTGTTTTCCCGTGTGTTCCTGCACAAACAAGAACTTTTTTATCTTTAAATATAAATTTACTCAAAAAAGAGGGAAAGGAATAAAGAGGTATCCCTAATTCCTTTGATACACTAACTTCCTTATCATCTTTTTTGGTTATATTTCCCACAATAACAGCATCTGGTTTTATTTTTCTGATATTTTCTGGATCTGGCTTATAAATGGGAATATTTAATTTTTTAAGAACCTCTGAAGAAGGGGGATAAAGATTCACCTTTTCTGAACCGTAAACTTCAAAACCGGATTCTTTCAAAATTCCAGCAACACCAGACATCCCTATTCCTCCAATTCCAATCATATAAACCTTCATGGCCTACTCCAGTATAATTTCTATTTCTGGATTTAACAAGATTTTAGAAGCTGAACCTTCTATTATTGCAATCTCAAGAAGCCCCTCACTTCCAAAAAGGGCAATCAGTTCTCCTTTTTTAGCATATCCATAAGATTTAACTAATGGTACTTCCTTTTTATTAACAAGAACTTTAAACGATTCTTTTACTATCATATCTTTGTGCAAATTTGTGATAAAATTTCCAAATTGATCTACATACCAGATAGAAAGTTTGTAGCCCTTTGAAGTCCTTTCAGGATAAGGAAATTTCAATTTCTTAAGACTTTCCTTAGAGAGAGGGGTTAAAAATTCTTCCCAGGGCGTTTCATTTAAAATATAGACCACTGCTGGAGCAAAAAGATCCCTCCCATGAAAAGTGAAACTGTAAGGTGGCTTTAAAACTTTTTCTTTTATTATCTCAAAAGCAGTAAAATCTGGATTTTCCTCATAAATCAAAGAAAACACTCCATTGTCTGGCCCAACAAAAGTGAAATTTTTAGTTTTTACTACTATTGCTCTTCTTTCTGTTCCCACTCCTGGATCAACTATAACCAGAAAAATTGTGCCTTCTGGAAAATACTTGTAAGAAAAATAAAGACTGAGCGCTGCTTTTTTTACATTCTGAGGTGGTACATTATGGGTAATATCAATAAAATTAACATTTACAGGCTTTTTAAGCTTTTTTAAAATTCTTCCTTTTACAACTCCCACATAATGATCTTCTAATCCAAAATCTGTAAGAAGAGAAACTATTTTATTCATTTTTCAGAAATAAGAGAAACATCCTCTCCTTTTGAAATTTTCTCCTTAGCCTTTTTAGAATATTTTAGGAGAAGTTTTTTAATAAACTCCTCTGGTGGGTTTCCTTCTACAATCACTGCAGTAGGTGCAGGAACATCCAGAGTATAAGTTTTATATTTATTTTGAACTATTCTTCTTATCTTCTCATTTTCTTCTTTATTTCTCCCGAGAACTACCCAGAGTCCTTCTTCCAAAAAATGTCTTCCTATAATCAAAAGCTGAGAAGTTTCGTAGTTTAGGAGTCTTCTTTCTTTTATGACTTTTAAAACTCTTCCCCCAATTTGAGGATCGGTGAGTAAACAACCTCCAGATGGAGTAGATATTTCTTTTAATTTAAATTTTTTTGCAAGCTCAAATTGAGTGGTTCTTTTTCTTCCAGAAATATCAAGAAGCTTTTCTCTATCGATAATTCCCTTTTTTTCAGGCTTTGTTTCAGCAAGAAGTTTTGCTGAAAGAGGTCTTAGCAAAATCCCTTTAACCCCCGCTTTTCTTTCAATTAATTCCAAGGTATTTTTATTCTGACTCATGGGTCTTTGTCCCAAAACTTCTCCTGTAGCTATAAAATCTGTTTTAAGTTCTTCCATAAATTTTTTAGCTTTTTTTAGCATAAAAATCTTGCAATCTATACAGGGATTTGCGTAATCTCCATACCCATATTCAGGTTTTTTAAGCACTTCTATATATTCTTCTGTAACATCAACCAGCAATCCTTCATCAAAACCAAGAGCTTTTACCTTTTCATAAAAAGGCTCTGGATCTTCTTTATATTTCCATCCAAAAAAAGGAGTAATAAATCTAACTGCGATAATCTTTATCCCCTGTTCTTTGAGAAGTAAACCTGCTAAGTGACTATCAAGACCTTCTGAGAAAAGGAGAATAGCAGATGGCATTTTAGCTCTGAGTTTCCAAAAAATTTTTAGCTAACTCTAAATTTCCGGGATCACCAAGCATTCTTGCTATTTCTCTTATTTTATCCTCTTCTTCTAATTTTCTCACCCTCGTCTTGGTTTCATCTCCTTTTATTTCCTTTTCAACTGCAAAATGTGTATCAGAAAGAACCGCAATTTGAGGAAGATGAGTAATACAGATAATTTGATAATTTTGAGAAAGATCTTTCAGTTTTTTTGCAACTTTTTTTGCTGTAGTTCCCCCAATTCCTGCATCTACTTCATCAAAGATCAAAGTCCCTGCTTCTATTTTTTCTTTTAAAAGTGATTTATAGGCAAGAAAAATGCGAGAGAGCTCACCACCAGAAACTACTTTACTGAGTGGTTTTAAAGGAACTCCTGGATTGGAAGAAAAAAGAAACCTTATATCATCCAAACCTGCAGAAGTAAAATTTTCAACTCTTGGTTCCTTGGTTAACAGTTCTATTTTAAAATCTGCTTTTTCCATACCCAACTCTCTCAGTTCTTTTATTAAAAGATTTTGTAATTTAGGAATCCCTTTCAACCTTTCCTCACTCAATTTTAAAGCTGAGGCTATTAATTTTTCTCTAAGCTCTTTTTCTTCTTTTAACAACTTCTCATAACTTTCTTCTCCTGTTTCTAACAGATTCACCTCTTCTTTTAATTCTTTCAGCAAGTTTATTAATCCTTGAGTGTCTGTTTTATATTTCCTCTTGAGTTTATCATATAAAGAAAGTCTTTCCTCTATATCATTTAATGCTGCATCATCTTCAGGTAAACGGCCTGAATAATCCATTATATCTCTTGAAATTTCTTTAAGATCATAGTAGATAGAGTAAACTTTGGAAAAATGATTTTTAAATTTGTGTTCCACTTTACTCAAACTTTCAAAAGCAGAGACAATCTGAAAAATAAAATTTTCAACCTCTTCAAAATTAGCCAGAATAAACTGAGTTTTTTCTTTTAAAAGAGACAAATTTTTGAGTCTTTCCCTTTCCTTTAAAAGGTTTTCTTCCTCCTCTGGATCGGGGTTCAGTTCTTCAAGTTCTTTAATCTGGAAAAGCAAAAAATCTTTTTTAAGTTGAAAATCCCTCATCTTTTCTTCAAGTATTTTTATCTGAGATAAGAGATTTTTGTACCTGTAAAATAAATCTTGATATTCTTTGAGATAGGAAGTTATTCCAAGAAAGTGATCCAAAAATTCAAGCTGTTTTTCTGGAGACAAAAGAGTATAAAACTCGTGTTGACTCGTGAGAAGAATTAGATCTTTGGTAAACTTAGAAAGTTCTGTAAGTGTTGCAAGAGAACCATTTATATAAACTCTCTGTCTATTAGGAGAAAGTATCCTTCTAATGTGTATCTCCTCTTGAGGAGGATATCCTGATTCTTCCAATTTTTTTGAGAGTTTTTCACCACCCCATATAATTGCTTCGATTTCTCCCTCTTTTGCACCGGGTCTTAGATAATTGATTCCTCCCTTTTCTCCCAGAAGAAGTTTAACAGCTTTTACCAAAAGAGACTTTCCAGCACCTGTCTCTCCAGTAAAAACTACAAACCCTTTATCCAGATCCAGATGAGCATCCTCTATAAGAACAAGGTTGTTAATTCTTAATTCCAGAAGCACAAAATTTATTTTAAAAACTTTACCAAATTTTTCAACAATTAAAAAATCTCACTTGTATAATTTATCAAAAGATAAAAAATAAAAAAGTTAAAAAAAGAAGGTAAGAGGTATGTGGTGGGGGAAGCAGGTTCGCACTTGGTTTTAC
>JAGGXL010000192.1 GCA_021163085.1 Thermodesulfobacterium sp.
AAACAATACAAGGGGTGCTGTTCTTAAAAGACGTGGATTTTCTTTAGAAAAGTCAGCTACATAAAGTTTATCTCCATTAGAAGTTCTTTTTACAAAAACTATTTTTGTAAAGGCAATGCCTTTATAATGGGATATACTTTCTACTAATTTGTCACAGAGAGCATAAATCAAACTTTGAGGATAACTTGAATTTCCCGTTACTTTATAGATTTTCAAAATTTTGTTTTCCAGAGTGTCAATTAATTCAGCTTTAATAAAAATTTTATTCTCTATTTTTTCTATCTGCCCTTTCAAATAGTATTCCTTTGAGGGGAAATTTGGTAAGGGAGGATTTTCCAGAGCTAAGATAAACAAATGATAATTTAAAAGCCTTCTTAAAAGAGGGGTTAGCTTGGTAGAAAGTTTTTTATCTCCTTCAAAGTCAGGAACTCTTATCAGGATTTTGCTGAAGGAGGTAGGTTCTACAGTAATAGTGGGAATTTCTTCGCATAGAGAAATTTTATAAAATATAATTTTATAAAATATAATAATAAATATAATAGATATTAAATAAAATTTATACTTCATATATTTCATGGGAATCGTTTTCCATTTTTACCACATCTTCAAATCTTATATCCATTCCCAAAATACCAATTATTTCTTCATATTTATTTCTTACAGGAGTAGAGACAGTGATACATAGACTGGATGTTATTCTTGAAGTGTAAAATTTGGAAGTATAAGTTCTACCGGTTTTCATAGGATTTATAAACCATTCTCTATCTTCAAAAGTTTCTTTACTGAAAAATTCAGCAAATTTTTTGGTATATTCAAAGTCATTGGTTAATCCTACGATAGGATTTCCTTCGTTATCAACTAAGTAAATAAATTGCACATATGGATGATCTTCCAGAAATCTTTTAAAAACTTTTTTAATTTCTTGTGGATTTAAAGATACAACTGTTGGATCCTGTGCCAGATCTTCTATATATTTGGTTGTTAATTCTACTACATAATCTCTTAAATGATCCAATTCTGATACAAATAATTCTGGGATATACTTTCTTACATAGGCAAGCATTTCTTCGTTAGAAATAGGAGTAACTCTTCCTTTTTCATACTCTTCCAGAATTTTTTTATAGATTTTCGCAACTCCAGGATGTCTTTTATCAATCTTTTTATCACCTTCAAGTCCAAAATGAGTGTTAATCCAGTAAGCAATTCCTGCTGTTCCGCTTTTATCTGTAATAATGATTTGAATGGGCCTTTTAAGGAGTTTCCATGTATCAAAGGGATTGTAAATCTCTTCATTTTTGATAATTCCGTCAATATGAATACCTGCTTTTGTGGAATTGAATTCTTCTCCTACAAAAGGCTGTCTTATAGAAATTTTTTCATGCAATACATTTTTATAATAATTTGCTATTTCTGTGATTACAGTGGTGTCCATTCCATCGTTAGAGCCTTTAAGACACATATATTCAAAGACTATAGCTTCTAAAGGTGTGTTTCCTGTTCTTTCACCTATTCCAAGAAGAGAAGTGTTTACATATGTGCATCCATATAGCCAGGCAGTAGTTGAGTTAATTACTGCTTTATAAAAATCGTTATGTCCATGCCATTCCAAAAGCTCTTCAGGAACTCCTGCTTCTTCAATAAATGCCCTTATTAACTTAGGAACACTTATAGGCAAACAGGCTTCAGGATAGGGAACAGCTACTCCTAAGGTATCACAGAGCCTTATTTTTATATCTATACCGCTTTCTTCCCTTAGCTTCATAAGTTCTGTAGCAAAGGGAATAACAAATCCGTAAATATCTGCACGGGTTACATCTTCAAAATGACATCTTGGTCTTATCCCTAAGGAAAGAGCTTCTTTTACTATAGCAAGATAATTTTCCATTGCTTCTCTTCTCGTTTTTTTAAGCTTTAAAAAAATATGATAATCAGAACAAGAAGTTAAAATTCCTGTTTCTTTAAGTCCTGCTTCTTTAACAAGTTTGAGATCTTCTTTTTTTGCTCTGATCCAGCCTGTAATTTCTGGATATTTATAATCTAAGGCAAGACATCTTTCCAGAGCTTCTCTCTCTCTTTTAGTGTATAGAAAGAATTCTGTTTTTCTAATTATTCCATTAGGCCCGCTTAATCTGTGCAAAAATTTATAAAGAGTTTCTATCTGTTCAGGGGTATATGGAGCCCTTGCCTGTTGGCCATCTCTAAAAGTAGTATCAGTTATATAAAAATTTTTAGCAGGTCGAGGAGGAATGTATTTTCCATCAAAAAATATCCTCGGAGGTTCAACATAAGGAAAGAAATCCTTTAATAAATTAGGTTTTTCTACATCTTGCAAAATATATAATTTTCTTAAGGGTCTATATCTAAGCATTTTTCTTTCCCCCTTCAAAAAATTATTTAAATACTCTAATAGATATTTAGGCAAAATCAAGGGATATAGAATTTAAAAAATTTTATCAAAAACCTTTATATAATAGGGATTGACAAATAAATTTTTAGTAGAATTATAAAATTTTAATCATCTGTGATTAAAGGAAGGGTTTTAGGTATAAATGGAAAAATATAAAATAAGACCTGCTTTTAGAACGTTTCAAGTAGAGTATGCGATAAGAGATATTGTAGAGGCCTCTAAGGAGGCTAAAAAAAGAGGAAAAGATTTGATTTATTTAAACATCGGAGATCCTGTAAGATATGGATTTAAACCTCCTGATTCTATAATTGAAGCAGCCTGTCAAGCACTGAGAGAGAATTACAATTCTTACTCTGACTCATCAGGAATACCAGAGGCTATAGAGGCTATTAGAGCTTATGCTATTAAAAAAGGTATATCTCCTGTGGATATTTATGTCACCCAAGGAGCCACTGAAGCTATAGAATTTGCTATTTCTGCTTTAATTAATTCAGAGGAAAATATTTTACTTCCCTGTCCCTGTTATCCCCTATATCAAGCTATTGTTTCCAAGTTCAGAATAGAGCCGAGATATTATTTTTTGGATGAGAATAAAAATTGGGAGCCGGATATTGAGAGTATCGAATCTTTAATTGATAAAAAAACCAAAGCAATTGTCTTGATCAATCCAAATAATCCTACAGGAACTATTTATTCTAAGGAAGCCCTGGAGAAAATAGTTGAGATTGCTGAAAAATACAACTTAGTAATTTTTTCAGATGAGATTTACGATCAGTTTATTTTAGAAGATGATTTAGAACATATTTCCATTGCTTCTTTAACCAATGATGTTCCTATAGTTACCTTTAACGGACTTTCAAAGAACTATTTTGCTCCTGGATTTAGAATCGGTTGGGGAATTGTTTCAGGACCTGAAGGAGCTTTAAAAGATTATATAGAAGCTATTCATAAATTGTCAAGAACCCGTTTGTGTGCTCCTCATCCTTTGCAATTTGCAATTCCGGTAGCATTAAATAATGAAAATCGTTATATTAAAGATGTAATTATAAAATTAAAAAGAAGAAGAGATGTTTTGGTGGAGGGATTAAATCAAATCCCATTTATTAATTGTGTAAAACCTTCGGGAGCTTTTTATGCTTTTCCAAGTATAAATATTCCTGATATTGATGATCTTGAATTTACTAAAAGATTAATTTTAGAAGAAGGTGTTGTTGTTGTTCACGGAAGCGGTTTTGGACAAAAACCAGGGACAAAACATTTTCGTATAATATTTTTACCAGAAGAAGAAATTCTTGAAAAAGCTTTGGGAAGAATTGAGAGATTTTTAAGAAGAATTACTTCTTAACTAAATGAGAATTCCATCGGTAAACGAATTAAAAGAAAAGTTTTCAAAAATTTATCCTTCCTATCCTTTATCTTATTTTTTAGAGCCGTCAAGAAGAGTAACTTCAATTATAAGAGAAAAGTGGCAAAAAGGAGAACTTAAAAAGCTTGAAGAGTCTTACTTAAGAGACTTGATGGAAAAAGTCTTTAAAGAGTATGAAACTTCATCTTTAAGAAGGGTTATAAATGCTACTGGAGTTGTTATTCATACCAATCTTGGAAGATCACCACTTTCTGAAAAAGCTATAGAAGAAATAGTAAAAGTAGCGAAATATTATTCAAATTTAGAATTTGATTTAAAAGAAGGTAAAAGAGGAAGCAGATATGTTCATGTGGAAGAAATTTTAAAGGAAATTACTCAAGCCGAGGGAGCATTAGTAGTTAATAATAACGCAGCAGCTGTTTTGATTTCATTGAATACTTTAGCTTATGGAAAAGAGGTTATAGTATCAAGAGGAGAACTTGTTGAGATTGGTGGTTCATTCAGAATCCCTGAAGTAATGAAATGGGCTGGTTGCATTTTAAAGGAAGTTGGAACAACCAATAAAACCCATTTGTTTGATTATAAAAATGCTATTACTGAAAATACTGCTTTGCTTTTAAAGGTTCACAAAAGCAATTTTGAAATAGTTGGTTTTACTAAAGAAGTTTCTATTGAAGAACTTGTAAGTCTAGGGAAAAAATTTGGTATCCCTGTAATGAAAGATCTTGGAAGCGGTTGTTTTGTTGATTTTTCTGAATTTGGAATGAAAAAAGAGATCACAGTGCAAGAGGTTTTAAAAGCTGGGGTTGATATTGTTACTTTTTCAGGAGATAAGCTTTTGGGAGGACCTCAGGCAGGAATTATTCTCGGAAAAAAAGAGTTTATAGAAAAAATAAAAAAGAACCCATTAAACCGCGCTTTAAGAATTGATAAACTCACTTTAGCAGGTTTAGAAGCTACTTTAAGGCTATATAGAGATAAAACTTTAGCCATAGAGCATATTCCTGTGCTAAAAATGATTTTTACACCAAAGCAAAAACTCCGCAAAAAGGCAAAATATCTTTTAAGAAAGCTTAAAGAACTTAAACTGAAAGATTTTAACTTCAAAATTGTTGAAACCGTAAATAAAACTGGAGGGGGTGCTCTTCCAACACTTGACTTAATTTCTTATGCAGTAGCTGTGGAATCCACTCTTTCTCCTCAAGTTATTCAAAAATTCTTGAGAGAAAATGATTCTCCTATTATAACGAGAATAGATGAAGACAAGCTTTTAATTGACGTAAGATGTCTTTTTGATAAAGACTATGAGGAAATAATAAAAGCTTTTAAGAAATTTAAAGATGAGGAAAAGTCTGCTTCCTAATATTGAGTGGTTTTTTCCATATTTAAATGGTTTTGAATTTTTTAATAATAGTGTCTTGCAAGAGATTTTTAAGTATTCTACTGATGAGCTATTAAAGAATTATAAGAACTCCAATGACTTGATATCGTTACTTTTGACTGAAAGATTTTTTTTGGAAAATGTAGTAGAAGATCGTTTTTTTTCTCAAAAATTACTGGACTTGGTTTTGGAAAAAAGAGAAGTTCCGGGATATTTGTTTTACTTTCCAAATAAAAGCTTCTGGAAAAGGCATAAAAGTCTTTCTTTAGAATATTCATTTATAAAACTTGACGAAAATTTTTATTTTTATCCAGCAGAGTGGGGCAACTTTTTTAAAATAATGGTTTATTTGTGGAAAAAGAATGTGAAATTTTTTTCTGTGGAAATAAACCTGAATAAAGAGACCTCAAAAGAAGATATCGAAAATTATATAGAGCTTACTAAGGTTTTAAATTTTTCTTACCTTTCTAAAAAAGCATTAGATTCTTTAAAGACTTATCTACCAACCTTAGAAGCTGATAAACTTTTAAAAGTAACCAATAAATTTTTAAAAATACCGGATAGTGTTTTGATTTTATCTTCAAAAAATGGTATAAGGAGAAATTTAGAAAAAAACGGAGCAAAATTAATAGAAGTGATTGGTAAAAATAACGAACTTCTTTTAATTAAAGCCCCTGGTTTAAATCAATTAAATTCTTTACTTGAAAATGGTTCCAAAGGAAGTAAAACAGGATGCTTACCTAAGGAAATTTGGAATACTTTTGGAAATAAAAAGCTTTCTCCTTTAATGTTGCTAATAGGGGCATTTGAGCATGCAAAAAGGGTTAATGGTGTAAGTGTAAAAATTTTTGAAGGATTTACTTATCATGTAATAGGAGATCTTTATTACGAATGGAAAGATCTGGGCAAAGCTCTTGAATGTTATTCACTTGCAAGAGATTATACAAAACAGCCTGTAGAGTTATCCTTAAGTGAATCGGCTATTTACTATACCTTTGAAGACTTTGAAAAAGCGGAGAAAATTTTAAAAAGAGAGCTTTGTGGTTGCAAAAAGGAAGACCCTTTTATCCATTATAATCTTGCCTTGATTTATCTTAAAAAAGAGGAAAATGAAAAGGCGAAGTATCATTTCTATAAAGCCCATCTTTTAAATCCAGAAAACAGGATATTTAGAAAATCCCTTATTAAGTGCTTGTGGAACTTTGGAGAATATGAAGAATTGGAAAATCTTCTGAGTACTATTAAAAATCTTTCTGCAGAAGAAGAAGTTTATCTTGGTAAACTATATTTTTTAAAAAAGGAATATAAGAAAGCTTTTAAATACTTGAAAGAAATTTTACCCCTTAAAGAAAGAGATGGGCAAACTTTAATTTTTCTGGCATGGTTGTATCTTCATTTTAACAAAGAAAGAGAGGTAGCTGAAATATTTTTAAAAGAAGCAAGAGAAATTCTTTCTGAAGAAGAGATAAAAAAAATAAAAAGGGAGTTTAATCTAAACATACTATGAAAATTACTGTTCTTGGATCTGGAACTGGCTGGATTCGTTTAGACAGAAATTCTCCTGGTTATTTGGTTGAAGTAGATGACTTTTGTCTTCTTCTTGATCTTGGCCCGGGTGTATTAAGACAGATTTTGAGAGCTGGGAAAAAACTTGAGGATATATCTTCTATATTTATTTCTCATTTTCATCCTGATCATGTAACAGATCTTATTCCTTTTCTTTTCGCTACAAGGTATAATCTGGGCTACAAGAGAAATTCTTCTGTTGACCTGTATGTGGCAGAAGATTTTGCTCAATTTTATCATCTCTTAAATACAGCTTTTAGAAATTGGATTGAACCACCGGAAGGGCTGTTAAATATTAATTTACTTCCCAAAATTAAAAAATATAGATTTTTTATAGGTCCATTTACAGCATATACTTCACCAGTTAAGCACAATCCAGAAAGTCTTGCTATAAGGCTTGAATATAAAAATAAAAGTTTGGTTTACTCAGGAGATACAGGATACTGTGAAGAACTTGTAGAACTCGCAGAAAAGGCAGATTTGCTAATTGTAGAGTGTGCCAATTCAAAAGATTTGTATGTGGAACATCATTTATCTCCAGAAGATATTGCACTTATTTCAGAAAAGGCTAAAGTAAAACAAGTGATTTTTTCTCATTTTTATCCTCATAGCGAGAAGATAAATTTAGACTTAATAAAAGAAAAATTTAAAGGAGAAGTAATATTAGCCGAAGATCTTATTAAAATTGAGATATAATTTAAAGGGGGATAAGGATGAAAATTATTAAGATTACTTGGAAGGGATTGATTGGTAAAAATGGAGAAATCTGTGAGAGTTGCAGAAAAACTTATTTAAATATAGAAAGTGCACTTATTAAGCTTGAGCCTGTTATTTCAAATTTAGGTATGAGAGTGGTTTTCGAGAAAAAAGATCTTTCTGAAGAAAATTTTGGAAAAGATTTTATAAGTTCCAACAGAGTTTTTATTGACGGAGAACCTATTGAGGACATCTTAAATCTTAAAGTTGGTAAAATCGCTTATTGTAAGGTTTGTAAAAATTTAGAATGTAGAACAATTATAGATATGGATAAAGAAACAAATGAAATTCCGGAAAAGTATATTTTAGCAGCGATTTTTACTAAAATAAAAGAAAGATTTTAAAGGGGGATAGACTTGGAAGGAATTGATCCTAAAATTTTAAATAAATTAAAAGAAAAAGTTCAAAAAGAGCTTGTCCAGAAGGAAAAGGATACTTTAGAATATTGGTTAAACGAGCTTGCAAAAGTATATCAAAAAAATCATCAAACATTAGCAGAATTTAAAGCTGATATAAGAAAATATATGGACAGAATGAAAAATAGATTAGAAGTAATAAAAACCAGAGGAATTTAAGGAAGGGTGTTTATGAAGTATGTAAGTACTCGTGGAGGAATAGAAAAAATTGAGTTTAAAAATACTGTTTTCGAAGGTCTTGCTCCAGATGGTGGACTAATTGTTCCTGAAAGT
This sequence comes from Thermodesulfobacterium sp., assembly GCA_021163085.1. Classification (GTDB taxonomy): domain Bacteria; phylum Desulfobacterota; class Thermodesulfobacteria; order Thermodesulfobacteriales; family Thermodesulfobacteriaceae; genus Thermodesulfobacterium. The sequence continues at coordinate 8,166 of JAGGXL010000192.1, forward strand.
ATTCCGAAGCTCTCAGAAAGTGAGATAGAAAAATTAAAGAATCTTAGTTATCAAGAATTAGCACTGGAGATTTTTAAATATTATGTTTCTGATATCAAAGAACAAGAATTAAGAAACCTGATAAAAGAAGCCTATAAAAATTTTAGAGCAAAAGATATAACCCCGGTAGTAAAAGCAGGAGATATCTATATATTGGAACTTTTTCACGGTCCTACATGGGCTTTTAAAGATATAGCCTTGCAATTCTTAGGAGTATTGTTTGAAAAACTGCTTTTAGAAACAGGTAAAAAAATCAACATTTTGGGAGCAACCTCAGGAGATACAGGTTCAGCTGCTATCTATGGAGTTAAAGGGAAAAAGAATATAGCTATCTTTATTCTTCATCCTTATAAAAAAGTGTCTAAGGTTCAGGCTTTAATGATGACAACGGTTACTGACCCTAATGTATATAATCTCGCTATTGAAGGAACATTTGACGATTGTCAGGCAATAGTAAAAAGCATATTTATGGATTTATATTTTAAGAGAAAATATAGGTTGACTTCAGTAAATTCAATAAACTGGGCAAGAATTATGGCACAGATGGTTTACTATTTCTGGGCTTATTTCAGAATTTGTGAAAAAGAGAAATGCGAGAGTATTAGAGTGTCAGTTCCTACAGGCAATTTTGGAGATATATTTGCTGGTTATCTGGCAAGAAAAATGTTAGGAGAAAATAGAATAGAAAGATTTATTTTAGCAACCAATGAAAACGATATTCTCTGCAGATTTGTTAACAACGGAGATTACTCTCTTAGAGAGGTAAAACCTACTATAAGTCCTTCTATGGATATTCAGATAGCAAGTAATTTTGAGAGATATCTTTATTACTTTTATGGAGAAGATCCTCAAAAGACCAAAGAAACTATGGAAAAGTTTGCTAAGAAAAAGGCTCTTAAGTTTTCTCAAGAAGAAATTAACAGGATTAAGAAGGATTTTCTTTCAACTTCTGTTAACCAAAAAGAGACTATGGAAACAATAAAAGAATTTTATGAGAAAGCAGGCTATATTCTCGATCCACATACTGCAGTTGGTGTAAAAGCTGGGTTGAAATTTAAAGAAGGGTATCCTTTAGTTTGCTTGGCAACTGCTCACCCTGCAAAATTTCCCGAAACAGTTAGTAAGGCATTGGGATTTCCAATTAAATTACCTGAGGAAATTGGAAAACTTTACAATCTTCCTCAAAAATTTGAAATTCTCCCTGCAAATACAGAGAAGGTAAAGACTTTTATCAGTCAAAAAGCTATTTAATAAACATAAAAAATTTAATACTTAAGGCCTGATGAAAAAAAATAAGTACTTTATTATTATCATTATTATAATAATTTTATTAAGTGGGCTATGGTATGGTATAAAAAGAACCAGTTTTTTTAATGAAGTTATTGGTTTTATACTGTCTCCTTTCTGGAAAAGCACAACCTACGCAGGAAGTAACACAAGAAATTTTTTCCAAAGGTATTTATTTTTAGTAGATTTAAAAAAAGAAAATGAAAGGCTTAAGAAAGAGATTCTTTTTTTAAAATCTCAGCTTGCCCATTATAAAGAAAGAGAAAAAATTTATAAAAAATTAGAAGAATTTTA
>JAGGXL010000001.1 GCA_021163085.1 Thermodesulfobacterium sp.
AAAGGGGTGGGTGGGTTCAATTCCCACACGCTTCCGCCAGGAATTTATAATTATTTAAAAATTTATTAACTTTAAAAGTTGAAAAAGATATATTCTAAAATTTTTATATATCTTCTTATTTTTCTCTTTTCTTTTCATCAACTAAGCTATGCCCTTTTAACACTTCCTGAAGAAGAAGAGATAGGGAAACAGGTTCTCCAGGAACTTTCTTCAAAAATAGAATTTATTCAGGATGTAGAATTGGTGGCTTACATAAATAGTGTAGGGAAAATACTTACAGAAAAAGGGGTGGATTTTTCACCTTTTAAATTCAGATTTTATCTTATAAAAGATGATACCTTTAATGCCTTTTCTGTCCCAGGAGGATATATATTTCTCAATTCTGGTATTTTTGAAAGTATTGAATCAGAAGAAGAACTTGCTGGGATAATGGCTCACGAAATAGCACATAATTTATGCAGGCATGTGGCAAAAAGACTGGAAAGTGCAAAAAGGATGCAGATAGCAATTACTGCTGCAACCTTAGCAGCAATTCTTTTAGGTGGAGATAAAGCAGCAGAAGCTGTGGGTATTACTTCTTCAGCTTTTGCAGAAGCGAAACTTTTAGCTTACAGCAGAGCTGATGAAGAAGAGGCAGATAGAACAGGTTTCCAGATTCTTACAAAAGCAGGTTATAACCCTTGGGGAATGGTTAGGATAATGGAAAAACTTTCTAAAAAAAGTAATTTTGCTGTAGAACTAAATTACAAATACTTGCTTACACATCCTTTACCCCAAGAAAGACTTACGTATTTAATCAACTTAGCAAGAAAATATGGTTCTGATAAAGGTTCGTCTTCGATTATAAGTTCAGATCCTTATTATTTTAAGAGACTGACCATTAAGGCAATGGTAATTTCTAAGGATCCTGCAGATTTGGTATTGAAATATAAAGAGGAACTGAAGATCAAAGATGATCCCTGGATTAGATATTCTTTAGCTCTTGCTCTTTCTCAGCAGAGATTTTTTAAAGAAGCAATTTATGAAATGGAAAAAACTTTAAAAGAACTTCCCCCTAAGCCTTATTTTCTGTTAGATCTTGCTGAAATATATTTAGATTCTGGAGATTATCAAAGAGCTTTAACTGTCATTGAGAATATTAAATTTTCTGAAGGCTCTAAAAACCTATTTGAAAAGATAGTATATTTAAAGACACAATATTTAAAAGCAAAGGCATTAGCAGAAACTTCCCGGCTATTTCAGGCTTATGAAATTTTTAATAACTTGAAAGGAAATAACATACTTGAAAATGACCCCTATTTTTATTTTTATTTTGGGAGAATTTGCTCCAGAATAAATAAAGACGGAGAAGCACATTTTTACTTTGGCAAATATTACGAATTGAAAGGAGATTATAAAACAGCTTACTTTCATTATAAAAAAGCCCTTTCCTTTTTATCCAAAAAAGATAAAATGTATAATGAGGTAGAAAAAAGTATAAAATATATGAAAAAAGATAAATAAGGAAGTTAGGAGGCAAATAATAAATGGCAGAAAAAAATGTTCCTTCTGTAAGAACTCATAAGATAAAGATAAAAAAACCTTTCAGCATAGAATATAAACAGAAAATAGTATGTCCTTATTGTAACAACAGTGAAGATTTTTATGAAGTAATAGAAAATGCAACTTTTTTAATTTCTTATATTCAAAATGCAGATGGCACTTTAGAACCCATAGAAGAAGAGATAGAAGTTTTAGGTCCTGTAAAGTTTTTTTGCGGAATTTGTAATGCAGATTTAACACAGATTAAAAATAAATATCAAAGATAGGGAAAAAAATTTGCGTCCTTATTATATAGTTCTCAGCTATATAGCATTTAGAAAGTATTTTCAGGATTTTAAAGAAGGAGATCTTATAGGAATAAGACTGCCTTTGAAAAGGGAAGAGATTGGGTTAATAGTAGATCTTATAAACAGAAAAGTTGAAGCATTTCCATCTTTTTTGTCTCAAATACTTAGCTCTTCCAAAGCTTTGCAGGCAGAAGTTTTAAAAAAGTTTATGCTTCCTTACACCTTTTCAATTCGCGATAAAATCGCTTTGCTTTCTGCTATTTCGGAATTATCTAAAACAGAATTTCAAAAATTTGTTACTAAAGATGATAGGGCTAACTGCGGATTGGGAGTAAGACTTTGGAATTCCTTAGAAGAAATTTTTAATGTAGCTGGAACTTCGGTTTTACCCTATCCTTTTGTTTTACAACCTTTTTTTGAAAATATAAGAGATATAAGAGTTGTTATTCTTGAAAAATATCATATAGAAGCCTATGAAAGAACCAATCCCTATAATTTTAGAAAAAATTTATTTTTGGGAGGGAAGTCGAGCGTTTATAATTTAAATGAAAAAGAGATAGAATTTTGCAAGAAAGTAATGGAAAGAGGCGGTTTCCCCTATGCTCATTTAGATCTTATTTACATTGGAGATAAAGGTCCTTATCTTTCAGAAATAAGTCTTAGAGGAGGAATAAAGGGAGCTAAAATAACTCATCAGGCTTATGAGGAAACAATAAAAAAGATACACCAAAAATTTTATGAAAAATGGGAAGAAAAGTATACTCCTGTAGAGTATCTCACTCCTATCTAACCCAAGTCCTTTAAGTTTTTATAAGTTCCTACGGTTTTTATGTATTCTATAAATCTTTGATAAGTTGGATGATGTGAAAGAGTTTCTGCATTACCAATGCATATAAGCTTTCTTCTTGCTCTGGTAATAGCAACATTAAGCCTCCTTAAATCGTTTAAAAATCCTATCTCACCTGTGTTATTAGAACGGACAAACGATATTAAGATAACTTCTTTTTCTCTTCCCTGAAATCCATCTACAGAATTAACCTCAATTTTTAGATTTTTTTCTAAAAGCAACTGTTTGATTAGTTTAACTTGAGCTGTATAAGGTGTAATAATTCCTATATCTTTTTTATTAATCTCCATTTTTAAGAGTTCTTCTACGAGCTTTAAAGCCAGATGGGCTTCAATATAATTTTCATAAGAGGTGGAACCTTCTAGTTGAAATTCAAAGGCATTGCTTTCTGAAGTGTCAACAAATGAAATAGCTTCTTCTAGATCAAGAATATCTTTAAATTTTTCAGGTCTTTTTACTTTTAGATCTGCTAATGTATGATTTTTAACTGAATCTGTAGGTTTTAAAAGCCCATTATAAAATTCCTGATTTGGGAAGTTCATGATTTTTTCGTTCATTCTGTATTGAATTTCAAGCATAACAGATAAATCTGGATAAGATTTTATGAGTTTTTCAAAAAGAGTATATTCCAGTTTCTTAGCATCTTCACTTAAAATTGTGGGAGGAAGCTGTTTGTGATCTCCTGCAATGTAAAATCTGTCTGCTTTCATAATGGGAATAAGGGTAGAAGGTTCTATTTGCTGACTTCCTTCGTCAATTACAGCTACATCAAAATGAAAATCTTGCAGAAATTCGGAAAATACCATTGAATTGGTAGAAACCACTATATCAGCTTCTAAAATTATATTTTTAAAGATTTCTTTTTCCTTTTCCTTTAAGATTTTGATATTTTTATCTATTTCGTGATTTAATTTTATCCATTTAGCCATAGAGTTTATAATGCTTTTTGAGATGCCTCTTATACTTTGTTTTCTTTTGCTAAAATAGGTGATCTCCTCGTCACTTAAACCACGTCTGAGACTTGGAGTAGGTTTAATAAATTTATCCCTTTTTTCAATCAAAGATCTTACTCTGTCCCATCCTATTTTTACATTTTCAGCTTCGGGATGTTTTTCAGAAAGGGCAAAGATTGAAAAACTTTCCAGCTCTTCCATTACTCTTGCAGGATGGCCGATTCTTACAATTTTAAGATCAGGATATTTTGAAAGATTTAGAATTAAATTATCTACAGCTATATTTGAATCGGCTGTAGCAAGAACTTTTTTACCCGGTTTTATTAGTTGAACAATTAACTCTGTTAGAGTACGCGTTTTTCCTGTACCAGGAGGACCGTGAATTAAGAAAAAATCTTTGGCTCCCAATGCCAATTGAACAGCTTTTAATTGGGTGTCATTCAACTCAGCATCAACAGGAGTAAAATCAATTTTTTCAGCAGAACAAGGTTCTTTTAAGCCTATAATAATATTTCTCAATTCTCTCTGTCTTCCTGTAGCATGTCTCAAAATTTCTAAATTTTCGCTTATCCGTCTAAAAGTGACATCATTTACATATAGATCTATTCTTACTCCTCTTTTATAGACCCAGTTAGGAGGTTTTTGTTCAAAAGCTACAGTAATGATTTTTTCTGTAAGTTTAAAAACAGTTCCCAAGAGATTACTTTTTAAAGGATTACCCTGACTTATTAATACCACATCACCGGTTCTTATTTCTGTTTCAATAGGCTTTTCTCTTGAGAACCTAACTAAATAAAGATGAAATTTTGTTCCAGCTTTAAAACCTTTTAAATTAAGAATAGCCCTTCCAAAAAGTTCTCTTTCTTTTCCAGAAAGCTTTCTTATTTCTTCTTCTTGAGTTTTTATTTCTGCTGCTCTTTCTAAATCAATAAGAGCTTTGAACTTTTCTACATAAGTATGAACGCTTTTAATTTCTTTTACAGTCGTTTTTTTCGGTAAAAGATGGGGATAAAATTTGCAAAATTCTTCGTTTTTCAGATAAATTAAAATCGAATAGTTTGCTGAAAAGATTTTATCTATTTCATTTAATTTAATTCCAAGACTTTTAAGACTTTTTTTAAGAATCTTTTTATCAAAAACTTGGGGTATTAGTAGAGGCATTTGTTAAATTCTAATTTAAATACACAGAATTTGAAAGAAAACAAATTACTGAAATTTAAAAAAAGCATTTATAAAAAACTTGCTTAATTTAAAAAGTGGTTTTATATTAAAAACACTATGAAACTTCCAAATAAAAAAGGTTATTTTGGAAAATACGGAGGTCGTTTTGTTCCAGAAACACTAATTCCAGCTTTGTATGAGCTAGAAAATGCTTATTTTCAGATAAGAAAAGACAAATCATTCTGGAAAGAATGGAAATTTTTACTCCAAGAATATGCTGGAAGACCAACTCCTCTTTACTATGCAGAAAATTTTTCCAGATACTTGGGTGGGCATGTTAAGGTCTATCTTAAAAGGGAGGATCTTTTGCATACAGGAGCTCATAAACTTAACAATACGATTGGTCAGGTTCTTCTTGCAAAGAAAATTGGGAAAAAACGTATTATTGCAGAAACAGGAGCAGGACAGCATGGAGTTGCCACTGCTACAGCCTGTGCACTTCTTAATATGCAATGTGTTGTTTATATGGGAGCAAAAGATACAGAAAGGCAGGCTTTAAATGTTTTTCGTATGAAACTTCTCGGAGCAGAAGTTGTTTCAGTTTATTCTGGAACTCAGACCTTAAAAGATGCTATAAATGAAGCCTTGAGAGATTGGGTGACAAATGTTAGAAATACTTTATATGTAATAGGTTCAGTAGTGGGTCCTCATCCCTATCCAATGATGGTTAGAGATTTTCAAAGTATAATAGGTATGGAAACAAAAAGACAGATAATTAAAAAAGAGGGGAGACTTCCTGATGTAATTATTGCCTGTGTTGGTGGTGGCTCAAATGCTATGGGAATTTTTTATCCCTTTTCTCAAAACAAAGAAATTAAATTTATAGGTGTTGAAGCTGCAGGAAAGGGTTTGAATACAGATTATCATTCCGCTACCCTCTGCGCGGGAGAACCCGGAGTTTTACACGGGATGCTGAGCTACCTTTTGCAAGACAAAGTTGGTCAGATTAAAGGAGCCCACTCCATTGCTCCAGGACTTGATTATCCGGGAACTGGACCACAGCATTCTTACTATAAAGAAACAGATAGAGCAGAGTATGTAGCTATTACAGATGAAGAAGCTTTAGAAGCTTTTCAAATTCTTTCAGAGACAGAAGGAATTATACCGGCTCTGGAATCTGCCCATGCTATAGCCTATTTAATAAAAATTGCTAAAGATTTACCTAAGGGAAGTGTAATAGTTGTTAATCTTTCAGGCAGAGGAGATAAGGATGTAATGACTGTAAAAGATTATTTGGAAAAAAATAAATAAAAATTACTATAAAATACTTAAAATGAAAGGAGCAAAATATACACAAAAATCTATAGAAAGGCTAAAAGAAAAAGGAGAAATACCTTTAATTCCATACCTTACCTGCTGGGATCCGGATTTAGAAACAACTGAGGCTATACTCTGGGAACTTGTAGAAATAGAGCCTGCTTGTATAGAGCTTGGATTTCCCTTTTCAGATCCTGTTGCAGATGGTCCAACTATTCAAAAAGCTGTAGTGAGAGCATTAAAACACCGTCCTACTTTCGAAGAATTTTTTGAGTTTATAGAAAAACTCAATCATAAAGGATATCCTGTTCCTCTTGTCTGCATGACCTATTATAACATCATTTATCGTTTTGGTTTAGAAAATACAGTTGAAAAAGCTTTAAAAGCGGGTCTCTCAGGTTTTATTATTGCTGATCTTCCTATAGAAGAGGCAGGTTCTTGGCTTAAAGTTAATAAAGGGAAAGGGCTTGCTACTATTTTCTTAGCTACTCCTACCTCTTCTGAGAAAAGAATTAAAAAAATTGCTAAGGTATGCTCAGGATTTATTTATTACGTCTCTTTAACTGGAGTTACTGGAGCAAGAGATAAACTCCCAGAAAATGTTATAAATCGTCTTAAATTGGTTAAAAAATTGTCTTCTGTTCCAGTTGGTGTAGGATTTGGAGTTTCTAAAAAAGAGCATGTAAAAATGTTAGCTCCTTATGCAGATGCTATTATTATTGGGAGTGCTATTGTAAAAATTATTGAAGAAAAAAAGAAAAAAGCTCCCAAAGAGATCAAAAAATTTCTTCAATCT
>JAGGXL010000024.1 GCA_021163085.1 Thermodesulfobacterium sp.
CATTAAAAATTTTAAATGACCAAGAAATCTTGCTTTTAAAATCTTCAAAAGACCCAAATTTTTCAGAAGGAGAGTTGCTTATTATCATTATTCCTCAAAATGAAATAAGATATGTTTTTCAAACATTAGTAAAAGAAGTTACACAGGAAGGATATATACTGAAAATTTTGAATCCAAGGTATGATAAAAGGTTAATTTTAAAAAATCTTATTCCTGTATTTGCTTCTTATATCTCCCACAATTTATTTCTGAATTTTTTACAGAAAAATTATTTTTTAATAAGAAATTCCAACTTTTCTTTAGAAAATGCCTCTGAATTAAAAGATTTGCAATTTTATGATCTTATTTTTAATGAAAACAATCACATCGATGATGAATTTAAAAAAGCTATAAATACTTCTCAAATTCAAGGCAAAGTTGTAGATATAAGCAGTAGCGGATTATGTATAAAAATATCCACTGCTCTAAATATTCCAGAAAATACCCATTTGATATACACAAAATTTGAGATATCCACTAAAAATAAAAGCATTAAATTTGGGCTTCTTTGCCATCTAAAAAATCATCGTTTAGAAGGACAAAACACATTTATGCATCTTGCTTTTTTAATACCTTTTAAACCTGAAGTGTGGCATAAAATAGAGGAAATACTGAAACCCTTAGTGAAGTAAAGCTTTGCACAATTCTAAAGTGAAATTCAAAGGATTTTCTTTAATTTTAACAATGATTTTTGTTAAGTTTTTATCTCTTTTAAGATTGTAAATACTTTTTAAACTTCTCAACACCTTTTTAAACCGAGAAAGATCCTCCTTGTTTTTTATAAGGATGATAAGATTATTACCTTTTTCCTCAATTAAAGGAATTTTCAGTCTTCTCATATAAAGTTTTAAAAGAAAAATCTTAATCAAATTTTCAAAGGGATCAGGTAGTTTTCCATATTTATCATTTACTAAATCATAGAATTCTTTTAGCTCTTCTTCGTTTCTAATAAGAACAAGTTCTCTATAAAGGCTTAATCTTTCTTCTGGTTGAGGAATATAGCTTGCAGGAATACAGGCTGAAACTTTAATATTTACCTCTGGCTCCCAATCTTCAATTTCTTTTCCTTTAAGAGATTTAATTGTATTCTCAAGAAGCTCCAGATAAAGTTCATATCCTACAGTATTGATATGTCCTGACTGACGAACTCCGAGCAATTCTCCGGCTCCACGAATTTTTAAATCACTCAAAGCCAGTCTAAATCCTGAACCAAGTTCTGTAAACTGAAGTAATGCTTTTAGTCTTTTTTGAGCTTCCTCTGTTAATCTTTTTATTGTGGGGACTAAAAGATAAGCATAAGCAAGTTCTTCTGATCTTCCCACCCTTCCTCTTAATTGATAAATGTCTGCAAGACCAAACATATCAGCTCTATTTATTATTATGGTATTGGCAGAAGGAATATCTATACCACTTCCTATAATAGGTGTGCAAAGAAGCACATCAATTTCTTTACTTAAAAATTTATACATATTTCTTTCTATAAGGTCAGTTGGCATCTGCCCGTGGATAACCTCTATTTTTGCCTGTGGAACAAGTTTTTTTAAATACCTTGCTAAAGAACTTAAACCTTGAATTCTCGGGTTGACAAAAAATACCTGCCCTCCTCTTTCTAATTCTTTTTCTATAGCATTTTTAATAATTTTAGGTTCAAATTTAGCTAAAATTGTTTTTATAGACTTTCTTCCAGGAGGTGGAGTCTCAATAACAGAGAGATCAAATATGTTGAGTAAACTCAACTGAAGACTTCTGGGAATTGGGGTGGCAGAAAGAGAAAGAACCTTTACACTCTTTTTTAATTGTTTAATCTTTTCCTTTTGTTTAACACCAAATTTATGCTCCTCATCTATTACAAGCAGTCCTAAGTCTTTAAAAACAACATCTGAAGAAAGCAATCTGTGAGTTCCTATAATTACTTTTATATCTCCCTCTGCAAGACTTCTCAGAGTTTCTCTTTGTTCTTTTTTAGACCTCAACCTTGAAAGAACTCCTATTTTTATATTAAAAGGCTCTAAACGGGCTTTAAAGTTTCTATAATGCTGTTCTGCTAAAATAGTTGTAGGAACTAAAAAAGCTACTTGTTTTCCTGAATAGGCTACAAGAAATATAGCTCTCAAAGCTACTTCTGTTTTTCCAAAACCAACATCACCTACTAAAAGCCTTTCCATAGGTTTTTCATCGCAAAGATCTTTTATTATCTCTTCTATAGCTATCTGCTGATCAGGGGTTTCTTCATAAGGAAAAGTGGAAGAAAACTCCTCATAGGCAAGTACAGGAAATTTTAAAGCATAACTTTTTAATGTTTTTCTCTTAGCATAAAGAGCAAGTAACTCTTGAACAACTTCTTTTAACTCCTGCTCTATTTTTTTCTTGCGATTAATAAAGAATTTTTTGCCGAGTTTGTCAAGTTTAGGTTCTCTTTCACTAACTCCTACATAAGGATAAAGTTCATTTAAACGACTAACAGGTAAATAAAGCTTATCACCTTCTTCATATTCTATCTGTAAAAATTCTCCTTCTACCCCATTAACTTTTAAAAAAGTCAATCCTAAATATTTTCCTATTCCATGATATTTATGAACAACAAAATCTCCTGGTTTTAAATCTTCAAATTTTCTAAAATGACTTTTTACTCTCTTAACAGCTGTCCTGGCAGTCTCCTTTTTTAAAGAAATCTTTCCAAAAAGCTCATATTCTGAAGTAACCCACAGTGACCATTGGGGTAAATAAAACCCTTCTTTTAATGTTCCTTCTTTGATCTTCAGATTTTTAAAATCATTTACTCCTCTGAATTTAAGTCCTTCCTGAACCGTTTTTCTGGTTTTCTCATCAGAAACAATAAAAATGACTTTTTCTCCGTCTTCCAGAGACTTTTTAAGAAGTTTAAAAGCCTGATCTATTTTATTGACCCCTTGAACATCTCTTACACTTTTTTTAGAAAGGATAAATTTAAGCCCTTCCTCCCTACTTTCAAAGGGTATTTCCCTTGCTATTATTTTTTTCCGATTTTTTACAAAATCATAAAATCCTTCTACAGGAAGATACAAAAATGACTCATCAAAAAAAAGTCTTTTCTTTTCTCTCTCTTTTAAAGCATTTAGATAGATTTTATCCCAGAATTTTTCTGCATTCCTTTTTATTAGATCAGGCTCATAAAGAATTATCAAAATTCCCTTATTCTTCACATTTTCCCATATCGGATTTAACCTCTCATAAAAAATGGGAAACAGAAAATCTTTTTTTTCAAAAATATATTTATTTTCTATTTGATTCAGAATTTCGGTAAAAAAAGCATTTGGAATTTTGCCTTTAAATTTAAAAAGATTTTTGTAAATAGCTTCCATATTTTCATGGAAAAAAATTTCTCTAGTGGGTAATACTACAAGTTCTTCAAAATAAGAAAAACTTTTTTGAGTTACTGGATCAAACAATTTCAGGCTTGTTATTTCACTTCCGAAAAACTCAATTCTTACAGGAAAATCGTAATTAGGAGACCAGATGTCTATAACTCCTCCTTTTACACTGAAAGTCCCTTTTTCCCTTACCGTGCCTACTCTCTCATAACCCAGATCCAAAAGTTTTTTTAAGAAGCTTTCTCTATCGATTTTTTCTCCAGGAATTATATAGTAATAAGCTTTTTTAATATTTTCTCTTGGTATAGTTTTTCTCAAAAAAGCTTCTATCCCCCCAGCTAATATTTTAATCTGAGGGATTTCCCAGAGAATTTTTATTTTTCTCAATTCTTCCTCAGGGATAGTATATACTTCTGAAAAAGGGGGAACATCTGATGCAGGATAAAGTTCTACTTTTTCCGGAGTAAAAATATTTAAAGCTGAAACAAATTCGATAGCCTGCTTTTCTTCAGGGAAAATGGCTAAAATAAATATATCCTCTAAAAATTTTAGTTGAAAAGATAAAAAGTAAGCAAGAAAAGAAGAATTTACTCCTGAAATAAAAAACTGCTTCTTATAACTTTTATTTTTTAAAAAATTTTCAAAATTAGAAAATTTAAACATTATTACTTCTTATTCTTTTAAAAGTATGAATCTTCAATTTTTTAATTAATATAATTTTAGGCTATTCTCTAACTTTTTCAATGATTCACTTAAAAAAGCTATAATTGTCTTGACAAAATCTAAATATAAGCTATTTTATGGATTGAAAATTTTTAGAAGGGGGTTTTTGGTGCTTGCTGTAATAAAAACAGGAGGAAAGCAATATATTATAAAACCTGGTGATCGTTTAAAGGTAGAGAAGATTGAGGGAGAAGTAGGAGATATTATTGAAATCAATGAGGTTTTATTAGTAAAAAAAGACGAAGATATTAAAATTGGGAAGCCTTTGGTTGAGGGTGCTAAGGTTAAAGCTTCTATTGTTGAACAAGGAAAAGGTCCTAAGGTTATTGTTTTCAAGAAAAGAGCTAAAAAGGGGTATAAAAGAAAAAGAGGACATAGACAATTTTATACTACTATAGAAATTAAAGAAATCCTTATATAAAATAAGGAGGG
>JAGGXL010000201.1 GCA_021163085.1 Thermodesulfobacterium sp.
GTTTTTTATAATAGCTATGGCTGCTGCAGAGGCTGCTATAGGGTTAAGTTTAGTTGTGTTAATATACAAAAGACTTAAAACAGTTTATTCAGATGAGATTACAAATTTTAAGGGGTAAGATATGGTTGAGAAGCATTTTGAAATAATTACTAATTTTGATATTTATGTATTTTTGATTCCCTTTTTACCACTGTTAGCAAGTATTATTACCCTTTTATTTGGTAGAAGATATTTTAAAGATAAATCTCATGTTTTGCCTATCTTAGCATTATTTTTCAGCTTTTTACTTTCTATTAAAGTATTGATTGAAGTTATTCATGGTAAAATTTATTACTTTGATGTTTATACTTGGATGTTAGCTTATGACTTGAAAGTTGGTTTAGGATTTCTTGTGGATCCTCTTTCTGCATCTATGATGACAATGGTTACCTGTGTATCTTTTCTTATTCATATATATTCTGTTGGTTATATGGGGGGAGATCCAGGTTATTATAGATTTTTTTCCTATATTTCATTATTTGTCTTTTTTATGTTAATGCTTGTTCTTTCTAACAATTTAGCTCAGCTATATTTAGGATGGGAAGGGGTTGGACTTTGTTCATATTTTCTGATTGGTTTTTGGTATCAGAAGAAAAGTGCTGCTGATGCTGGAAAGAAGGCTTTTATAGTTAATAGAATAGGAGATTTTGGTTTTGCTCTGGGTATATTTATGGCATTTTGTTTCTTGGGGACTTTATATTATAATGAAATATTTCCCAAGCTTCCAGAGATTGCCAATAAATATATTGGGGTATTAGGTTATGAAGTGCATGTTCCTTTTTTGATTGCTTTTCTTTTATTCTGTGGAGCATTGGGTAAAAGTGCTCAATTTCCACTTCATGTATGGCTTCCTGATGCTATGGAAGGTCCTACTCCTGTTTCAGCTTTGATTCATGCTGCTACTATGGTTACTGCTGGTGTTTTTATGGTTTGCAGACTTCATCCTCTTTTTGAGCTTTCTGATGCTATGATGTTTATTGTAGCTATAATAGGAGCATTTACCTGTTTCATGTCAGCAACCATTGCACCAACTCAATTTGATATAAAAAGAGTTATTGCTTTTTCTACCCTTTCTCAGCTTGGTTACATGTTTATGGCTTGTGGGGTGGGAGCATTTATTGCAGGGATGTTTCATTTATTAACTCATGCATATTTTAAAGCTCTTTTATTCCTTGGAGCAGGAAGTATTATTCATGCAATGCATCATGCTCCAGATCCAAATGACATAAGAATTATGGGAGGACTGAAGAAATATATGCCTCTTACTTTCTGGACTTTTCTTATGGCAAGTTTGTCTATATCTGGAATACCAGGATTTGCTGGATTTTTTAGTAAGGATGAAATACTGGCTCAGGCTTTCTTTTCTAAGTATCCCTGGGGTAAATTTATATGGTTTGTTGGATGGGTAGTTGCTTCTATGACAGCTTTCTATACTTTTAGGATCTTTTTTAAAGCCTTCTACGGAGAATTTAGAGGAAAAGAAGTAATTCATGGATATCCTCATGAATCTCCAAGAGTTATGACTATTCCTCTAATTTTTCTTGCTATTGGATCTATTATTGCTGGATGGATAGGGATTCCTGAAATTTTAGGTGGAAGCAATCACATAGAACATTTTTTAGCTCCTATACTTGGACATCCAAGAACTGTTCACGAAGTTTCACATTCAACTGAATATCTTCTTATGCTTCTTTCAATTGGAGCGGGTCTTTTTGGAATCTTTTTAGCTTGGTTAGTATATATTAAGAAACCGAGTTTGGAAACATTCTTCTCTAAGAATTTCAGACCTATTTATATATTCCTATTTAGAAAATGGTATTTTGACGAATTATATCATTACACTATCGTTAATCCAACTTTATGGATTGCAAGAAGGGTTATCCGTGGAGTCGCAGACAACATAATTATAGAAGGAATAGTCAATGGTAGTGCCAAACTTGTAAATATTACTGGAACAGGTTTAAGGATTTTACACACTGGAATTATAAACCATTATTCTACCTTTATTTTGATTGGTATATTAGTATATCTCTTAGTTTACTTATATTTGAAATAGTTTGGATGGGGGAGTACTATGGAAATTTTATTAAATAATTTGCTTTCCTGGATTATCTGGTTTCCTTTTGTTGGAATATTAATAATACTTTTCACTGATAGAAAGCATGAATCATTCATAAAATGGATATCCCTAATTACTATTATTATTGATACTATTTTGTCTATTTATTTGCTTGCAAATTTTGATTTTTCTAAAACAAGTTTTCAGTTTGTAGAGAAAAAACGCTGGATAGAATTTATTAATTCTTATTATTTTTTAGGTATTGATGGGATAAGTATTTTATTTGTTCCTCTTTCAGCCTTAACCACTCTTTTTTGTATATTGATTTCTTGGGATTCAATAAAGTCAATGGTTAAAGAGTTTTATTTGGCTTTACTCGTTACTAATATTGCTATGGTGGGGACATTCTGTGCTCTTGATTTGGTAATATTTTATATCTTCTGGGAAGCAACTTTAATTCCTATGTATTTGATTATTGGAATTTGGGGTGGACCAAGGAGAATATATTCTACCATAAAGTTCTTTCTCTATACCTTTTTTGGTTCAGTTTTTATGCTAATTGGAATAATTTATCTTTATATCAAATTTGGAACCTTTGATTACACTATTCTTGTTAATCAAAAATATCCTTTCTTAGTAGAAAGTCTTCTCTTCTTGGCTTTTGCGATTGCTTTTGCCATAAAAGTACCTATGTGGCCAGTTCATACATGGCTTCCTGATGCTCATACAGAGGCTCCTACTGCAGGATCTGTTATATTAGCAGGTATTTTAATCAAAATGGGAGGTTATGGACTTATCAGATTTGTATTACCTATGTTTCCACAAGCATCGGTTTATTTTTCTAAACTATTTTTGGTTCTTTCTGTTATTGCAATTGTTTATGCAGGGCTTGTATGTTTAGTAGAGGACGATTTAAAAAGGCTTATTGCTTATAGTTCAGTTAGCCACATGGGATTTGTAACCTTGGGTATTTTTTCTTTTAATCCTATCGCTATGAAAGGTGCAATCTTGCAGATGATAAATCATGGAATTGTTACAGGTGCTCTCTTTATGTGTGTAGGAATAGTTTATGATAGAACGCATAGCAGAGCTATAAGTTATTACGGAGGTCTTGCTACCTCCATGCCTATATATGCTGCATTTTTTATGGTATTTACTTTGGCTTCCATAGGTCTTCCTGGAACCAACGGGTTTATAGGAGAATTTCTTATACTTCTTGGAACTTTTCTTTCCAATAAAACAATGGTAGTTTTTGGAGCTACAGGAGTAATTATAGGAGCAGCTTACATGTTGTGGCTTTATCAAAGAGTATTTTTCCAAGAGCTTAATCCAAATGTTGCAGAAATGCAACCTTTAAAGAAAAATGAGCTTATAGCTCTTATTTTACCAACATTACTTATATTCTGGATAGGTTTATATCCTAATACTTTTTTAAACTTTATGACAACTTCGGTACAAAATTTATTAATGAATTTGAAGTAATTTGGAGGGATATATGGGGATTACTTTAAATTTTTCTGTAATACTAACTGAGATAATACTTATTCTTGTTTCATCTTTTATATTTCTTATAGATAGATTTGTAAAAAACAAAAACTATGCTTTTTATATTACTCTTATAACTCTTATATTAGCTTCTTATTTAATTTTATTTGTTCCTTTTGGAGAATTTACTTATGCTTATAAAACCGATTTTTATTCTTCAACTTTAAAGCTTTTTTTAGTATGTGGTGCATTGTTGATTTCCTTACTCTCTTATAATTATCTTCAGTATTACATCGGTTTGAATTCCGGAGAATATTATGGATTTTTACTGTTTTCTATGGTAGGAGCATTTTTAATGCTTTCTGGAATGGATTTGGTTACCATATATTTGGCTATAGAATTGATGAGCTTCCCTGTTTATTTTCTCATTGCCTTAAATTATGCTTATAACAGATCATCCTTAGAAGGTGCTTTAAAATATTTTCTCGTAGGAAGTCTCGGATCTGTTTTTATACTTTTAGGCTTAGGAATAATTTATTACTTTGCTGGAACTTTTGTTCTTCAAGAAATATCCCAAGTTTTGGCACAGAATTTGTATCTGAAAGAGCTTTTAATAGGTTTTATTTTTATTCTTGTAGGTTTTTCAATTAAGTTATCTTTAGTCCCCTTCCATATGTGGGCTCCTGATGCCTATGAGAGTGCTCCAGTTCCTATAACTTCATTTATAGCAGGTATAGTTAAGTTTGCTGTAATGGCTACTTTAGTTAAAATAATTTTACTCGGTTTTAATCCTTTAAAATTAGAAATAGGAGAAATACTAATACCTATAATTTTAGTCAGTATTTTAATTGGAAATATAATGGCATTTAAACAGGATAATATTGTAAGAATGTTAGCCTATTCCTCTATTGCACATGCAGGTTATGCAGGGTTAGGAATTATTAGTGCAGATTATGTGGGCTATAGTTTTACTGTATTTTATATGTTAGTTTATCTAATTACAGTTATAGGAACATTTGGTGTTCTTGTATTTTTAGCCAATTTCAAGAAAGAACTGCTTTATATCCCTAATATGGCATCCTTAGGTGAGAAGGCACCATTTGTAAGTCTTTTAATCTTGATTTTAATGTTCTCCTTAGCCGGTGTACCTCCTACAGCAGGATTTATAGCCAAATTTTATGTTTTTATGAGTCTGATCAAAACTAATTATGTATGGGTAGCCCTTATTGCTATTCTTTTTGCTGTAATAGGTGCTTATCCTTATTTAAGGGTCTTAAAAGTTATATATATGGATAAACAGAAGTTAGAGTTCAATTTTAAATACGATTTTACTTTTTTGATACCAGTATGCATAGCTGTTCTTTTAGTGATTATTATAGGTATTTATCCAAAACCTTGGACAGATATGATTTATAAGACTATGTATTTTTATATCAGCTCCTTATTTTACTCTTTCTAAATATTAAACTTGAAAAAATTTCCTCTTATCATTTCTTAAAATAGGAAAAAGTTTCTTTATTCTATCAAAAATCTTCTCTAAAATCCTTTTAAAATCTTGTTTTATTTTTGGCATACATTTTGCAATTAAAGAAAGTAAAAGATTGGATAGAGGGGAGTAAAGGGTGATTAAACTGGTAAATTGTTTACTAAATTCTTATGTTTCAGGTTCTGACAAAACTTTTTCTAATAAATTTGATGGCAAGATATCTAATTGGTTTCAATTAATTCTTTTGAGTTTGATAGATAAAACCATTTTATCTGATGAGAACAATTCAAAAAATAATATGTCTTCAGAAGAACTTACGGATGTTTTAAATGATAACAAAAATTTATCAAAAGAGTTATTAGAAAATAAAGATTTAGAAAAATTAAAACTACTTCTTGGATACATAATCAAAAGTAATATATTTCAACAAGACAACTTTCCCGCTACTTTAAATGAAAATGATTTAACCAGATCACAGAAGATTTCCTTGTGGAACAATTTTATAACTCAATTATCTGAAAAAGAAAAACTTTTCTTTATGGAGGAAATAAATTCCTTTTTATCTCAACAAAAAGGGTTAGAAAATGGAAGTGCTTTTAATTTCCGAATAAACCAAGATTTAGCCAAAATTCTATCTGAATTTAATGAAAATGAGTTATTAGAACTGCAAAAAGAGATAGTTGAGAAAACAGAATTTTTAAAACTTCAGGAAAATAGAGAGGTTTTAAATAATGAGGGAGTGTTTTCTTTTGAAGGTGGGGCAAAATGGCTGAGAATTTTTAGGTTGTTGAAAGAGCTGCAAAGTATGACAAAGATGCAGAATGGTGATATTTTAAACTTTCAGGTAGAGGATATTAATAACTCAAATAAAGATAATTTTCAAATTAACTCTTCAGGAAAATTGATTTCGGAAAATAAAAACTTAGAGGGAATTTTAAAATCTCAATTAGGTAAAATTGGGAGGAAATCATTTGTAACAGATAATACATCTAAAAATTATTCAAATTTAGATGGGCAAAAGGATGGATTTAAAGAGCTTTTCAATCTAGATGATATTGTGAGAATTGCGGTTTCAGAGAATGATAATTCAACAAGTAAAAAGGTGGGTTTGTTGGAGAAAAATTTAAGTTTCTATAATGCTTTAAATAAAAAATCTGAAACACAGATAAATCCCTTTCAAAAAATAGTTAATAATGAGCTGGTAAGAGGTGTTTTCGATGTGGAAAATGTAAATAAGACCGAGGATATTAAAAATGCTAATTTTTACAGGCTACCTGATACATTTATGGAAATAGTTAAAGATATGGTTTTAGAGATACAACCGGAGGGTGAAAAGAAGGCTTTAATAAAACTTGAACCACCAGAGATGGGCTCTCTTGATTTAGAAATAAAAATAAAAGACAAAGATATAGAAATAGTTGCAAAAATTGAAAAGCAAGAAGTGTTACAAGAAATTAAACAAAATTTACATCATATAAAGACAAGTTTAGAAGAATCGGGATTTAATTTGAAAAATTTTCAATTACTTCTGGGGTCTGGATTTGATGGTAGCAGTTTTGTAAAAAATTTTCAGAGAGAGGGAGGTAAACATTTTTACGAAAGAAATAGTGAAAAAGTAGAGGAAGTAAATAAAGATACAATAAAAAATGAGGATTTGGTCAAATTTTACAATAAAAAGGGTAATTACTATTATATCGTTTAGAGAGGTGATGATAAAATGGTGTCTCAAATTAGCAATATAAATACCACAGGAAATTCTAATACACAGAGGGTTGCTAAAAAAGTTTTAGATATGCAGGACTTCATTCAACTTTTCATTACCCAATTACAGTATCAAGATCCCATGAATCCTATAGAGAATAACGAGATGGCGATTCAGCTTGCTCTTTTTAATCAGGTAGATCAGCTTTTTAAAATTAATGAAACACTTGATAATTTGGTAAATATGGCTAAATCTCTTGATCTGGCTTATGTTTCAAATCTTGTTGATAAAAGAGTAAAAATTGAAAGTAATATAGGAAGGGTAGAAAATGGAGAATTTTTAGGAGGAGAATTTACCTTGGAAGAGCCTGTGAATTATTTAGAAATTGTAATAAGAGATAGTAAAGGAAATTTAATTGACAAACAGCAACTTAGTGGACTTCAGGCTGGAACTTATAAAATTGACTGGGATGCAACAGATAAAAACGGAAATAAAGTTTCAGATGGTAATTACACATTTTCTATAGTGATTCCCTATGAAAATACAACTAAAACTATAACTCCTACTATGATAGCTCAGGTCACAGGAGCTAAGCTTGGAGATGATATACAAGTAGTTGTTAATGATAACTACACTTTAGATATAGAAAATATAAAAGAATTGATAAGAGGGGAGTAATTATGGGTGTATTTGGCACTATTTATACATGTTATAGTGGGGTTTGCACAACTACCACAGGTATGAAAGTAGTTGCTGATAATATTGCAAATCTTGATACCACGGGTTTTAAAAGAAGCAGATATGAGTTTGAAAACGAAACAGCTGCAGCAACTCAAGAAGTGTTTGTCAAAGAAAAAGGGTTAGGGAGCATGGTAAAAAGCATAAGAACCTTATACACTCAAGGAGGGATTACTACAACTGATGTTCCCACTGATCTTGCTATTTCTGGTAAAGGATTTTTTATAGTTTCAGACCAAAATGGTAATATTTTCTATA
>JAGGXL010000131.1 GCA_021163085.1 Thermodesulfobacterium sp.
TGAAAAGGTAGGTGGGAAAACAACATTATATACAGATATAGTTGACAAATTTGGTGATACTAACGCTTATGCATTCCACAATCTCTATCCCTATAAAGGTAAATTCTATCCAAGGGTAGTAAGAACTTTGATAAATGCTTTTAAACTAAGAAATAATTCACTTCTTCTTGATCCTTTTAATGGCTCAGGTACAGCTACTCACGAGGCATCTTTAATGGGTATTAAGAGTGTAGGTATAGATGTAACCCCTATGGGAGTAATTTTATCTGAGCTAAAGAATGCTTTACTTTTTATAGATGAGAAAAAATTAAATTTTAATCTTCAAGAATTAAGAGATATTATTGATGATATAGAAAATAAAAAGTGGAAACATAAAGATCCTGTAATCTATAAGTTAATGCTAGCTATCTACTTTGATACAATAGATGCCTTTGCAAGAACATCTAGGTACAATAAAAAGGGTAAGATAGGACTGTTTATTGAAAAATTTAATTATATTAAAGATTGTTATAAAAAGACAATGGAGATAAGAGAAAAATATTCTTTAAAGTTTGAACCTGCTCAAATTATAGAAGGAGACATACTAGAATTAAAGAACCATAAGGAATTTGAGGAAAAATTTGATGCTGTAATAACATCTCCACCTTATTATTTTTCTATAGATTATGTAGGTAAAGATAAAATTGCCTATGACTATTTAGAGGTTGAGATGAAAAAAGTGGAATCTAAATATTTAGGTATGAAAAATAATACTCAGTTAAACCGCCGTTATGGGAATTTACCTTCAAAAGTAGCTTTGTATTATGAGGATTTGAAGAGATCTATTGAAAATATTTTTTGGGCATTAAAACCAAAAGGAAAGTTAGCAATAATTGTAGGAGATAGTACAGTTAATTCGAAGAAAATTCCAACAACAATGATGACAAAGAAATTCTGTGAAGAAGTAGGTTTTAAATTTAAAAAATTAGTCTTTAATCCTCTTCTTGGAGCTCGCAATAGAGCAATTAGAGGAGAAAGTGTTATAATCTGCGAGAAACCATGATTACAAAAAGGAACCTTCTTTGTGTTAAAAAAGAAAATTCGTTAGATTTAGGTCATTTACTCTTATATAAACCATATAAAAATATTGTAGTTAATTTTATAACTTTAGCTACAGAGAAGAATGCTATTGATTTTGATCCTATCTCACGAGCATTTGATGGATTAGAAAGCATCTCAGAAGAGATGAAACATTACTATGAGGCTCTGTTAGGTATTACCTCATATTATCAACATAGTCAAGGTGGTAAAGGTAAATATGTAGAAAAGAAAATTTCTTCAGTAACGGATACATGTTCTATGAATATTAAATTAAGTGAGTTACCCATCTGGTTAGAGTATCCCGAGCTTCATCGTAAGAAGGGTATTTTTACTCAATCGGGTTTAACTAGTGAAGAAAAAAGTATATTACGAAATGTAGATTGGAATTGGTTAGGTAGAGAAGAAGAAACTACTGATGTAGGCAATCTATTGCCTGATAACAAGTTAGTTTTGATTGAATTAAAAAACCGTGTTGATACAGGAGGTACTGCTGGAAGGAGAGAAATTTGGACAAAAAAATTTAAAAAAATTGTAGAGTTATTAGGCTCTGATACCAAATTGTATGAAAAGGACAATAAAAAATTCTCTCTCGCAGAATTACTTCAACATTTCAATATAAAAAACTTTGAAATATATATCGGTATACTTTTTAATGTAGAAGGAACTCCTGCAACTAAAGAAGGAGATAAGCAAAGAGGATTTTTTCTTCAAATGCAGAAGGTTTCAGAGATTTAAAAAACTTTATTATTAATAATCCATATCTGAAGATTGAAAGAGAGAATTATGAAGATTTGTTTTTAGATTTAACATTGAGGGAAACTACTCTTAATATAAGAGTTGGGGCATTATACGGAAACCAGATATCTAAGGTTTTATTTCAGAAAGATTATTCTATTTCTGATTTACTTTTACTCAGATATGATGATATATGGCTATTTCAATTATTAGCTATAGAAGAAAGGGCAGTTTTGCTTAAAGATGGTAAAAACTGTTCTATAATATTTAAGAATTTGCTTAAAAGAGATAAAGATTTGAGAATAAAATATGACAGAGTTATTATGTCTGAATGTAGAGAGGGAGAACTTACTGAGATCGTAAATTATCTTTTTTCGAAATATTCGTCTATTTTTGAGGATTCTATTATTCCTAAGGATAGAGACAAAGAAGAGTATGTAGCAGACATAATCCAAATGTTATGCGCTTCAGATGCCTGACGAATATATAAACCCTCCAAAATTTTCCCTTTTTGGAGAAAAGATTAAAAGAAACAATTTTAGAAGAAGAGAAATTCTTTTTTCTTGTTTTGGCAAGCCAAAACAGAAAGAAAACTCTATCCCCGCTCATCACCTCAACCTTCATCTTTGTGATGTTTTATGATTTTGCCTTCTGTTATGAATATTACATCTTCACAGATATTTGTGGATAAATCGGCTATGCGTTCTAAAGAGCGAGAGATTGACAAGTGTTATCTAAAATTATATGATGTTATCAAAAATTGTTTGAATTTTTATATGGGATGATTTTAACTTCAAAAAATGAATGAATTAATAGCAGTAATAGATGATGAGCCTGATATTTTAGAGCTTGTATCTTTGCACCTTACTAAATCTAATTTTAAAGTTAAAGGATTCTTAAATGCAGAA
>JAGGXL010000096.1 GCA_021163085.1 Thermodesulfobacterium sp.
AGATAATCCTCTGCTCCATCTGAAAATCAATACATTAAAAAAACTACCTATACATAGTCCAAAAATAAAGATTAAGAAAACCATTTTAATTAATAAAACTTTTTAAAAAGATTTTTTAACTTCCCTTTGAGCCTTGTTCGGATTTTGTTTCTTCTGAGATTTCTTCTTTTCTACTTTCTTCCAGAGCTTTTTTATAAGCCTTCTTTGCTTCTTCTATGTAAAGAAGTGACTTTATATAATAATTCCATACATGACGCATATTTTTATCTATATCAACTATTTCTATACCAAGCCCAGGATTCTCCGGAGTTCCATGATGAATAACCACTCCATAGATAGGAATTAATCCCACATCCGGAATTTCAATCTCAACATAGACTATTTTTCTAATTGGAATTTTCTTCTCAGTTCTTATAAAACATCCTTTATAAGATACATTTAAAACCTCATGAACATTTTCATCATCAGGAAAATAAGCACGAAGTCTTGTTACACATCTAGGATATCTTCTAAGGTCTATCATTTTTTATCTCCTTAAAAACTGTTGGTATAGTTTCTGCTACATCTGTAGCAGTATAGCCAAAAGGTCCTAAATTTTTACTTAAGTATTTTCCTGCAAACCCGTGTAAATAAACTGCAAGACAGGTAGCAACAAATGGTTCGTATTTTTGGGCAATAAATGCTCCTATGAGACCAGAAAGAACATCTCCCTGTCCTCCCTGAGAAAGTCCAGGTTCATCAATTGAGGATATACCACATCTTCCATCAGGAGAATATACAACACTGTGCGGACCTTTTAAAACCACTATAGAGTCTGTTATCTCAGAAAGTTTTTTAGCATACTCTAACCTGTTTTTCATAATTTCTTCTTTTGGAATTTTTAAAAGTCTTACTGCTTCTCCAGGATGTGGAGTCAAAACTTTGGGAGCTTTATAAGCTTTTAAGGCTTCTGGATTTTCAGAAAGAAGGGTCAAGGCATCTGCATCAATAACTAAAGGTATATCAAACTGGGATATTAAATCAAAAAACAATTTTTTGACCTCCCTACTTAGTCCCAAGCCAGGACCAATAACCAGTACACTTTTATTTTTGGCTATTTCTAATATTTCTGTAAGACTTTTGTGGGAAACCTCTCCTTTATCGTTTTCTTCAAGCCCTGCAGTTAGAATTTCAGGAATCATGGAGGAATACACATACTGGAGCGTTCTGGTAGAAGCAAGTGTCACAAGCCCTGCACCACCTCTTAAAGCACCAAGAGCAGAAAGAATACCTGCCCCGCTTTTACCCCTACTTCCTGCTAAAACAAGCACATGACCAAATGTGCCTTTATGAGTGTATCCCTTTCTTGGTTTAAAAACTTTTTTAGCCCATTTTAAATCCAGATATTCTCTTTTAGGTCCCTTTTCTTCAACAACTTTTTTAGGAAAACCGATAGGAACAACTTCAAGTACTCCTGTGCATTCCTTTCCTGGATAAAATAAATGGCCTATCTTGGGAAGTTCAAAAGTTACTGTTAAATCAGCTTTTACTGCAGTCCCAAGAATTTGTCCAGTATTAGCACAAACTCCGGAGGGTATATCTACTGCAACCAATTTAGCTGCTTTTTTGATTTTATACCCATTTATTTCTTCTATCACCTCTTTAAAAAAACCTTCCACATTTCTCTTAAGCCCTGTTCCAAAAATGGCATCAATAACAATGTTAGGAAAATAAGCTTGAAGCAAATTTTTAAACTGAGAAATTTCTCCGGCTTTTTCCAGAGAAAGTCCTATATTTTTAATGATTTTTAAATTAATCAGGGCTTCTCCTTTATATTTCTCTTCTTTAGCAAGCAAGATTATCTTTACTTCATATCCTTTATCCCAAAGATATCTTGCACAAACCATTCCATCCCCGCCATTATTCCCCGGGCCACAAACAACAAGAACTTTTTTGTACTCTTCTAAAGGATAATATCTGAAAACATTTTCCGCTACCCCAAGACCGGCTCTTTCCATCAAAACCTCAGCAGGAATACCAAGAGAATGAATAATAAAACTGTCAAACTCTTGCATTTCGAGACCTGTAACTACTTTCATAACCAACTCTTGAATTACTGTTAAAACTTTTATTTAGATTTACCTAAAATTATCACTATACTAATAGTATATTCATTTTCATGAGATAGGGCAAGGTAAATTTTTTCTCCACCTTTTTTTTGAAATACTTCTTTTGCTTTACCAGCAAGTTCCAAAAAGGGAGAGCCTGTTTGAGGATTTCTTTTTAAAATTATTTCTTTAAAAGAAAAAGGACTGTATCCTCTTACAGCCTTAAAAAAAGCCTCTTTGGAAGCAAAAGAGGAAGCTAAATGAAAAGCCATGTTTTTTTTCTTAAGAGCATATTCAGTTTCTTCTTCTGAAAAGACCTTTTTTAAAAATCTTGAACCGTATTTATTAAGAAGATTTTCAATTCTTGGGATATGAACTAAATCAACACCTATGCCTATGAGATCCATTTATTTTTAGTTACATCCTCTATTAAATTAATCCTTCTTTCGTGTCTACCCCCTTCAAAAGGTGTCTCAAAAAATGTTTTTACAATCTCTAAAGCTATACCCTCTCCTATAATTCTTCCGCCAAGAACAAGAACATTAGCATTGTTGTGAAGTCTTGACATCTTGGCTGAAAATGGTTCATGACAAAGAGCTGCTCTTATTCCAGGAAATCTATTGGCAACAATACTCATTCCAATACCTGTTCCACAAATAAGGATCCCATATTCTGCCTCTTTATTAAAAACTTTTTCTATAGCTTTGGCTCCGAACTCAGGATAATCAACAGACTCAGCAGAAAAACATCCCACATCTATCACATCATGGTTTTCTTTTTGAAGAAATTTTTTTATTTTTTCTTTAAGGTAAAAGCCTGCGTGATCAGAGGCAATAACTATTCTTCCCATTTTTTAAACACCAAACAAGCATTTGCTCCACCGAAACCAAATGCATTGGAAAGAGCAATTTTAATATCTGCCTTACGAGCCTGATTGGGAACATAATCAAGATCACATTCTGGATCAGGATTTTCAAGGTTTATTGTGGGTGGAACTATTCCTTCATAAAGAGACAGAACAGTTATAACAGCCTCCAACCCCCCTGCACCTCCGAGCAAATGACCTGTCATGGACTTGGTAGAAGAAACCATCAGTTTGTAAGCATGTTTTTTAAAAACTTTTTTTATAGCTTTTGTTTCAGCTGCATCATTAAGAGGAGTGCTTGTGCCATGAGCATTGATATAATCAACCTCTTCAGCAGATATACCCGCGTCTTTGAGTGCCATTTCAATACATCTTACAGCACCTTCACCATCAGGAGGAGGTGCTGTCATGTGATAAGCATCTGCATTAAGCCCATATCCTATTAACTCAGCATAAATTTTTGCCCCTCTTTTTTGAGCATGTTCTAAATCTTCCAAAATCAATATTCCGCAACCCTCTGCAATAACAAATCCGTCTCTTTCTGCATCAAAAGGACGAGATGCTTTTTCAGGCTCGTCATTTCGTGTAGAAAGTGCTTTCATTACAGAAAAACCAGCTACACAAAGAGGCGTAATTATGCTCTCAGTTCCCCCGCATATCATTGCCTTAACTCTTCCCTCTCTTATAAGTCTGAAAGCCTCACCTATGGCATGATTTCCTGCTGCACATGCAGTACATACTGCTGTGTTTGGACCCTTTGCCCCAAACAAAATAGCAACCTGCCCTGCAGCCATATTGGGAATAATCATAGGAATAAAAAACGGAGTTACCCTTTTATAACCTTTTTCATCAAGAACTCTCGTATAATGCTCAATTAAACCAACACCTCCCATTCCAACACCTATTATAGCTCCTACTTCTTCTCCAAGATCACTTAAAGGGAACCTAGCATCCTCCAATGCCATTCTTGCACTTGCTATAGCATACTGAATAAAGGTATCAACACGAGATACAAGTTTCGCTGGCATGAATTCTTCAGGCTTGAAATTTTTTACCTCACCTGCAATCTGACTAGGAAGATTAGAAGCATCAAATTTGGTGATCCTTCCTATTCCAGATTTGCCTTCCTTTATGTTTTTCCAGGTCTCCTCTACTCCTATTCCTAAAGGGGTAACAGCTCCAAGCCCTGTAACTACTACCCTTCTTTTCACAGCTTCACCTCTGAATTACTGCTCTCCTGTTTTAGCTTTCACATACTCTATAACATCTTTTACAGTTCTCATTTTTTCTGCCTCTTCGTCTGGAACCTCCATTCCAAAAGCCTCTTCCATTGCCATAACAAGCTCAACAAGATCTAAAGAATCAGCACCCAAATCATCTACAAAAGAAGCCTCAGGTTTAATTTGATCCTTAGAAAGGTTTAATTTTTGAGAAATAATCTCAATAACCTTTTCCTCTACAGACATAAACACCCTCCTTACGAAAAAATTTTTCCTTATTTTTTACCAGATTTTCTTAAAAAAACAAGAGAATATTTTATTTCTTCTTTAAAAGTAGTATAAAACTAAAAAAACTGCTCAACACAAAAAAAGACACCAAAATACCTGCCCACAGC
>JAGGXL010000132.1 GCA_021163085.1 Thermodesulfobacterium sp.
AAATAATAATCTAAAAAGGTATATAAAATATTTAGATCTTCAAAATGATTCACATAAGGATCAAGTAAAAGAGAAGCAAGATCATAAGAAGGGGGACCTAGTCTTGCTCCTTGAAAATCTATAACAAATATCTTTCCATCTTTTATCATTAAGTTTTTACTCTGAAAATCTCTGTGCATGACCACCTGATAACAAAAATTGCTTTTTTCTTTAATCCAATTGAAAAATTTATCAATAAAAGAATGACTTAGCTTTAAATTTTTGTAATTTTTCAAATACCAATTAAAGAAATAATTACTTCTTTTTCCCAGAGAAAATCGAAATTATAAAAGGGTGTATCTAAGGTTTTCTCTGTAGGAAAAGAAGAAGCGAGTTCTTGTATTTTATTCAGGATTTCTATTATTTTGTAGTAATAAGGAAGAGGATTACTGATGTTGCAGAGATGGATATTACCTAAATCTTCTACTATTAAAATGCCACTCTTTGGTTCCCAAAATTTTATTTTGGGAACAGGTATATTATTTTTATAAAAAAAATTATCCAACTCATAATAAGCTTTTGCCTCTTTCAAGCCAAAGTCATTTTTCTGTGGAAGAATAAGAATTAAAGAAGAATGTTTAAAAAAAAGACGGAAGAAAATTCTATTAGAACCATCTCCCTTTAAAGGTTCAATTTTTTGAGGATAAATTTTAAAATTTTTTAACAGATTTATTAAATCTATCGAATTTTTCATATCAGAAGCTGGTTTTCATAAGTTCCTGATTTTATATAAGCTTCTCTCCAGGAGATAACTTTTGATAGCTGAGTATTTTCCTCTACAACAGTATCTTTTTCAAGATAGACCCAATTTTTGAATGTAATATTGTTACCTATATTTTTGGTCTTAACAACCACAGGTTGAGAGTAAAATGGAGTCTCTGGAATATTAATTTTTTTTATAAGAAGATCTTCATGAGCTTTAAGATAATTTTCAATGGTTCCTATGTCTCTAAAGTAAGATTTATTTTCTATATAAACCGAAATTTTAATACCTGTTTTTATTAAATTTTGATATATCTCTATGAGGTCTTTTTTAAAAGGAAAATATTTAATTATGATAGGATCTATTATCTGAATTCCTGCAAAAGTAAGAGAATTACTTTTTTGTTTTCTAAAGGAAATAATTGTATTTGAATTTACATTTATCTCAACATTATTGTTATCTCCTTTATATAGCAACATAGTGATAGGGTCAGATGAGTTATTAAAGAAAGAAAAAAGCTTTTTAAAATCAAAATTGGTCAATATATCTGAATTTATGATTAAAGTTTTTTCTTTAAAAAAGTCTTTTGCATTCAGTATTGCACCTCCTGTTCCCATAAGTTCTCTTTCTTCAAAAATTTGAATTTCTATTTGAGGATTTTTTCTCTGATATGATTTTATAAAGTTTATAAGTTTATCTTTTAAATGAAAAACATTTATACCAATGGAAGTTATCCCCAAATTTTTCAATTGATCTAAAATGATTTCAATAATAGGTTTCCCCAAAATAGGGAAAAGCGGTTTTGGCAGGAACTTGGTATAAGGTAGGAGACGATTCCCTTTACCTGCTGAAAGAATAAAAGCTTGCACTTAGAATTTAAGCTTCTTTGGTGGAACTTTTTTCAGTTTTTTGAGAAGATACGGTGACTCCTTCTTTTTTATTTTCTAATTTTTCAAGATCTTCTTTTACATCAGCACCTTTAATAGCTTCTTTAAAGGAACGAATCCCTTTTCCTAATCCTGCTCCCACTTCTGGTAGTCTCTTAGCTCCGAAGATCAAGAGGGCTAAAAAAAGAATAATAAATAATTCCTGACCGCCCAAGTTAGGAAACATATTAACCTCCCTTTTTGAGTTCACTCAGCTTAACCAAAATTATACCTACTTCATAGAGAAGTGTCAAGGGTATAGCAAGAAGAAGTTGATTTAAAGGATCAACTCCTGAGGTTAAAATAGCAGCTATAAAAAAGGCCAAGATTACGGCATAAGGTCTAAAACTTTTTAACTGAGAAGAATTAACCAGATCAAGTTTTGAAAGAAGAAACAGAAAAAAAGGTATTTGAAAAAGGACACCAAAGATTATGAAAATTTTCAGGACAAAAGAAATATATTCCTTTAAAAAAGGCTTGAAAACAAGGAACTTTTCTCCAAAGGAATATAAAAATTTTAAAATAGCTGGTAAAAAAATATAATAGGCTAATAAGTCCCCAATCAAAAAGGAAAAGCACGTTAAAAGCACAACACTTTTAACCCATTTTTTTTCATGGGGATAAAGTCCGGGAGATATAAATAACCATATTTGATAAAAAATATAAGGACTTGAGATTATAAATCCCACAATAATAGAGAGTTTTATATAAGCCAAAAATACTTCGGGGAAAATTCTGAAAAAAACTTTAGACTGAAGAGGGACTACTTTATACAATGGAAGTAATAAAAAATTGATTATATGTTCAGCTAAAAAATAAGAAATAACAGCACCTACCACCCAACCAATAAAAGACTTGATTAAACAACTTCTTAATTCAATAAGATGATCTACAAGTGTCTGTTTTTTATATTCCTCGGTCAATTCATGCATTTATCAAATTTTCCACATTTTTAGCTATATTTTCAGGATCTAAGCCTGCCAGTTTAAATAATTCCTTAGGGCTACCAGAAGACATAGGGCCTTTTAAGCCCAAAATCTTAAAGTTTACAAATATTCCTTTTAGAGCAAAAAATGTAGCAATTCTACTTCCCAATCCAGTTTCTACATAGTGATCTTCTACTACTAATATATTTTTTAATTCAGAAGCTTTTAATAAATCTTCTTCTGGTAGAGGTTTAATTGATGCTATATTTAACAATGAGACTTCAATGCCTTTGTTTTTAAGAATTTCCCAGGCAGAAAGAGCATACTGACACATAGTTCCATAAGAAATAATTACACCTTTTTCTCCTTTTCTTATCCAGTCTGCTTTTCCAGGCACAAATTGATAATTTTCGTCAAAATAAATAGTTCCATCTTCTTTAGTTATAATGTTTACTTTAGATCTTCCCATACCCACAAAAATGTTTCCGGGTCTTTTAACAATGTATCTTATTATATGATCGGTTTGATTAGGATCAGCAGGCATATATATTTCAAAATCTGGAAGATTAAAGAGAATTCCTAAATAATCTATACATTGATGAGTGGGACCGTCTTCTCCCACATCAGCTCCTAAATGAGTTGAAACTACTTTTAAAGCGGTCTTATTAAGAGAATTGAGTCTTAATTGGTTATAAACTTCGTCTACAGCAAAAACTCCAAAAGTTGAAAAAAATACAAGAAAGCCTTCTCTTGAAAGAGCTCCAGCAACTGTGGCAGTATGGTGTTCTTGAATGCCTGATTCAAAAAATGCGTGAGGAGAGAATTTTTTGAATCCTCCCATTTTTACAGAACCTTCCAAATCACAGGTTAATCCTAAAATCTTAGGAGGTTTATTTGGCAAGTTATTTTTTTCTGCCAGTTTTAAAAGGGCATTTCCATAAGCACTTCTACAGTCGGTTTTTGTATCTGGGGAGTAAATTGTTGGCTCAGGAACTTCTATTTCTACAGGAAGAGGATCATGAGGTTGATGAGGAAAAGAAATGTTCCAAGGTTTTCTTTTATCTTTAAGTATATCAAGTTCTTGAGGATCAAATCCCAATTCTTCCATTGCTTTTTTTGCCATATCTTCTGGAAGAGCCATTCCATGCCACTTGGGATCGTTTTCCATAAAAGAAATACCTTTACCCATTGTGGTGTGAGCTAAGATGGCGGTGGGATTTTCTGGATTATCAACTTCTTTTTTTATAACTTTTTTTAAGGCTCTAAAAATTTCAGAAAAGTTATGTCCATCTATTTCTATAACATTCCAAAAAGTTGCTAATATTTCTTCTTTAATTTTTTGGGGCATTACTTTTGATATATCCCCACCAATTTGCAGTTTGTTATAGTCGATTAAAGCTATCAAGTTGTCTAATCCAAATTTTACAGCCCAGCGTCTTGCTTCAATTACCTGACCTTTCTGTTGCTCACCATCTCCCATAAGACAAAAAACTTTATTATTGAGGCCTTTTAATTTAATAGCTTTTGCCATTCCACAGGCTGCTGAAAGACCCTGTCCCAG
Source organism: Thermodesulfobacterium sp. (assembly GCA_021163085.1). Taxonomy (GTDB): domain Bacteria; phylum Desulfobacterota; class Thermodesulfobacteria; order Thermodesulfobacteriales; family Thermodesulfobacteriaceae; genus Thermodesulfobacterium. Next base: position 4,156 of record JAGGXL010000132.1, read on the forward strand.
GTTTCCAGTATTCCACTCTACTCCCGGAACGGATTGTTCTACATGTCCGGCAAAGGCAGAACCAGCTCTTCTGAACTCCATCAGAAAAGGTTCTTCCGGGAAAAAGCCATATTCACAAAGAACACTATACACACCGGGACTGATGTGTCCTTGACTTATTACAATTCTGTCTCTGTCTTCAGATCTGGGATTTTTAGGATTCACCTTGGCAATACCGTATAACACCAACAGTATACTCAAAGAAGAAAGAGAACCTCCTGGATGTCCACTTTTTGCTAAAGTGGTAGACAATATAATTCTTCTCGCACATCTCCTAAAAGCAAGTTCCAAACTCTGAAGTTCTTCTTTTGATAAATCTTCTTTGTTAATATCAAACCTTATCATGAAATATTCCTCCTTTTTTAAATTAATTAAAAGATTGTAAAAGACATTTATAACTTGATAAAAAGAAAAATCAAGAGAAAAAAAAGAGAAAAATTTTTATGGACTTTTCTTTTCTCTTTTTATAGCAATAGTTCCGGTTCTTGCAATTTCTTTAATTCCTATAGGTTTTAAAAGTTCTATTACAGCTTGCAGTTTCTCTCTATCTCCTGTAACTTCAATTATATAGCTTCTGGGACTTACATCTACAATTTTACACCTAAAGATTTCACAAATTCTGAAAATTTCTTCTCTATATTCTTTTTCTGCTCTTACTTTTATTAAAGCCATTTCTCTTTCTACATATTTTTTTTCCTCCGTTACATTTACCACTTTATATACATCAATTAGTCTTCTTAGCTGTTTTATAATTTGTTCAACAATAAACTCGTCTCCATGAGTTACCAAGGTTAAATGTGAGAGGGTAAGATCAAGGGTTTCAGCAACACATAAACTATCAATGTTAAAACCTCTTCCACTGAAAAGGCCTGCAATTCTTGCCAAGGCACCTGGAGTATTTTCTACTAAAACCGAAAGAGTATGTCTTTTTTCTTCCATGCTTTAACCTCCTAATGGTTCTAAACTAAAATCATTTCAGTGGTAGATTTACCTGCAGGTACCATAGGAAATACATTTTCTTCTGAAGCGATATGAACATCCAGTATAACCAGAGAATTCATATTTAACACCTTTTTAAGTACAGGCTCTACTTCTTCAGGCCTAGTGATTTTCATTCCAACTGCACCATAAGCTTCTGCAAGTTTTACAAAATCAGGCAATATATGAAATTTTACCTGAGAATATCTTTTTCCATAGAATAAACCCTGCCACTGTCTTACCATTCCTAAATAACCATTGTTAAGAATAATTATTTTAATAGGTAGTTTTTGTTCCACAGCAGTTGCTAATTCCTGAATATTCATTTGAATAGAACCATCACCAGCAACATCTATAACTAATTTGTCAGGATTTCCTATTTGAGCCCCTATGGAAGCAGGAAATCCAAATCCCATGGTTCCTAAACCACCAGAAGTAATAAGAGTTCTTGGGTATTTAAATTTATAATATTGAGCAGCCCACATCTGATTTTGTCCAACCTCGGTAGCAATAATTGCTTCTCCTTTTGTAAACTCATATAGTTTTTCTATTACAAATTGAGGTTTTATATAGTTAGGATCCTTTTTATAAGAAAGGGGATATCTTTTTCTCCAGATGTCAATCTGTTCCCACCATTCTTTAAATCTTTCTTTCCAATATCTTTTAGGTTTTTTTACTCTTCTAACAATTTCTAAAATCCTTGTTAATGCTCTTTTACAATCAGCTACAATAGGGACATGGACTTTAACATTTTTTTGAATTGAAGTAGGGTCTATGTCGATATGGATAATTTTAGCTCCGGGAGCAAAGGCATCTACTTTGCCTGTAACACGGTCATCAAACCTTGCCCCAACTGCTAATAAAACATCACAGTTAGCTACAGCCATATTAGCATAATAAGTTCCATGCATACCGAGCATTCCAAGAGACTGTTCATGCTCTCCAGGAAAAGATCCTAATCCCATAAGTGTCATAGTTACCGGAAGATTAAGTAATTCCGCCAATTTAATTGCTTCTGGTGAAGCTCCAGAAGATATAACCCCACCACCCAAAAGCAAAACAGGTCTTTCAGCCTGTTCGAGTAGAGAATATGCTTTTTCTATCTGTTTAACGTGAGGTTCATAAACAGGATTGTAACTTCTTAATTCTATTTCATCAGGATAGTTAAATTCTCCTTTTGCCTGTTGAATATCTTTAGGGATATCAACTACCACAGGTCCTGGTCTTCCGGTGCTTGCAATATAAAAAGCTGATTTTAAAATTTTAGGCAGATCTTCAATTCTTTTTATTAAAAAATTATGTTTTGTAATAGGTCTTGTTATTCCGGTAGTATCAACTTCTTGAAAAGCATCATTCCCTATGAGTTTTGTAGGTACTTGTCCTGTTAAAACCACTATAGGAATGGAATCCATATAAGCTGTAGCAATTCCAGTTACAGTATTTGTAGAACCAGGACCAGAAGTTACCAACACAACGCCGACCTTGCCAGTGGATCTGGCATAGCCATCAGCAGCATGAGCAGCTCCCTGTTCGTGTCTTACAAGAACATGTTTTATTTCAGGATTTTTATAAAGTTCATCGTAAATATCAATAACAGCTCCTCCTGGGTAACCAAAAATTACTTCTATTCTTTCTTTTTTAAGAGCTTCTATAATCATTTGAGCTCCAGTCATTATTTTCCCCAATTTAACTCCCTCCTTATTTCAGATTTTTGAATTTTAGAAAAAGGTAGAAAAAAATATTAATTAATCTATTTCTATCCCTTCGTATTGTTTAATTAATCTGTAAATTTGTTCTTTTATATAAAGTTTTTCTCTTTTTAAATGCTTAACTTTTATTTCTTCTTCAGGAGTTAAATAATTTTTTTGAAATATTTGAGCTACTTCATTTTCTAAAGATTGGTGTTTTTCAAACAATTCTTTAACATCTGGGTATTTCTCACCAAACCTTTTAACTACTTCTTTATTCATCTAACC